>NZ_JBFBGN010000025.1:0-65408 GCF_040684675.1 Streptomyces sp. NPDC089915
GTGGGCGGTGGGCACGCGGCTCCTGCCCGTACGGGGTGGGCGGTCGGCAAAGGCCCCCGCCTGCAGGCGGGGCGGAAGGCAGGCACGCGCCCGCGCCCGGACCTGGGGGAGGCGATGGACACGCGCCCGCACCGGCGGAGGCGCGGGCATCAGCCCCCTGCCCGTACCCGTGCCCGTGCCCGGGGTGGGCGGTGGACACGCGGCCGCACCGGTGGAGGCGCGGGCATCAGCCCCCTGCCCGTACCTGTGCCCGGGGTGGGCGGTGGGCGTGCGCCCGTAGCCGGATAGGCGGTGGGCAAAGGCCCCCACCCATACGCGGGGTGGGCGGCGTCCACGTGCCTGTACTCGGGGTGAGGCGAGGGCAGAAGACCCTGCCCGCACCCGGTGGAGGCGCCCCTGCCCGCACCTGCGGGAGGCGGGTGGGCACGCGCCCGTGCCCGGACGTGGGGGAGGTGGCGAGCATCAGACCCCTGCCCGCACCTGGGGTACGCGGTGGACACGCGCTCCCACCCCCACCCAGGGAGGCGGGTGGGCGGCCACAGCCCGGCCCTGGCGGGCGGGCCCCCCGGGACGCCCCCCGGGGACGGGACTCCGCTCAGCCCCGGTCCGCCACCGCCCACGCCGTGGCGGCCACGACGCCCGCCGCGCCGACGACGGCCGGCCATGCGCCGACCTTCTTCGCCAGCGGATGCGCCCCCGCGAAGCCCGCGAGGTACAGCGCCCCCAGGCCGGCCGCCGCCGGCACCCCGCCGCGGCGGTGCCATTCCCGCCCGGCCACGATCCCGGCGGCGCCGAGCACGACCCCGCCCAGGGGTCGCTTCTTCGTCCAGCGGGCGACGGCGTAGCCGCCGACCAGCCCGGCTGCCGCCACCGCGGAACTCGGTACCCGCGCCATGTCGATCTCCCTCGTCGTGTCTTGCGTACGCACCACACGAACCCGCGTACGCGCCAGATAAGTCATGCCATGCGATGCGATGCGCTGCGCTGCGAAAACCCGTTCAACCGTTCAACCGCTCACGAGGCTAACGCGGACGCCTGGAACCCCGGCGGACACCCACCGCCCCGAGCGCGAGAACGGCCCCGCCCACCACGGCGTCGGGCACCGCCTCGCGCAGCGCGCGCGGCAACAGCGCCACGACCCCGAGGACGAGGAGGAAGGCGAGCGCACACCGGCCCGCCACCCGCAGCAGTCTGTCCACGGGCTGCTCAACGCCCCGCACCGCCCCGCGACACGCAAACCCGGCGGCCGATTTGTCGGCACACGCCAGGTTCCTCCCATCCGCAGCCCGTGGAACCCCGATCGCCTACTTTCGGTCTTCCACCCCAAAACACCCCTCCGCAGCGCCCCACCCCCCACCGCCCCCACCCCCCACCTCCACCCGGAGCCGCACGTGATCTCCTACGGCCGCGCCGTCCTCGACCTCGCCGACGAACTCCTGGACGCCTACGCCGACGTCTTCTCCGCCCCGCCCTGGAACGAGGACGCAGAAACCATTCGCCACTTCGCGGGCCGCCTCCAGGCCGACGTCCGGCGCCCGGGCTTCCGTACGGCCTTCGCCCAATCCCCCGTCGGCATCGACGGCTTCGCCACCGCCTGGCTGACCCAGGCACCCTTCCCCGCAGGCCGCGGCTACCCCCAGGTCGCCGCCCAGCTCGGCCCGGAACGGGTGCGCGACCTGCTGATCGGGGCCCTGGAGATAGACGAACTGGCCGTACGGGCCTACGCGCGCGGCACCGGCACCGGACGGGCCCTCCTCACCGAGATCACCGCCGACGCCCCGCAGAACCGGGCCTGGCTCCTCACCTCACGCCTGGCCGAGGACACCATCGCCACCTACCACCGCCTCGGCTGGCACGAGGTCCCCGCCCTCCCCGGCACGGAGACGAACGTGGCCGTCTTTCTCTCCCCGACCCACCCGGGCCGCCCCTGACGACCCACCCCCCACCCCCACCCACTCATCCACAGCACCCAAACGAGAAGACTGGACACCCCCACCCCGGGCATACCGGGCCCATGAACACCCACAAGACACCCACCCCCCGAACACCCACCCCCCAAACACTCACCCCCCTCACCCGCCGCCAGCTGAACCTCGCCACCCGCCACCAGCTCACCACCACCGCCGGCGTCCCCCACGCCACCATCACCTCGCGCACCCGCCCCGGCGGCCCCTGGCAACGCCTCCTGCCCCGCGTCTACCTCCTCCAGACCGGCCCGCCCGACCACCGCCAACGCGCCCTCGCCGCGGTCCTCTACGCCGCCGAGCCCACCGCGGACCCCCTCGCCGGCGACACCGCCGCCCTCACCGGCGGAGCGGCCCTCGCCCTCCTCGGCATCCGCGACGCCCCGCCGACCCCGGCCGAGGTCCTGATCCGCGGCCCGCGCCGGCTCACCGCCGTCCCGCAGGTCCGCCCCGTGACCACCACCCGCTGGCCGGGCACCCTCACCGTCGCGGGCGTGCCCAGCGCCCGCCCGGTCCGCGCCGCCGCCGACTTCGCCGCCCGCTGCCCGAGCCCCGACCGGGTCCGCTCCGTCCTGGCGCAGGTCGTCCAGTCCGGCTGGTGCCACCCGAACGACCTCCACACCGAACTCCGCAGCGCCCGCCTCCTGTCCCGCCCGGCGGTCCGCGCCGCCGCCGGGGAACTCCTGGCGGGGGTCCGCTCGGTCGCCGAGGCCCGGGCCCGCGACGTCCTCGCCGGCACGGACCTCCCGACCCCGCTGTGGAACGCCCGCCTTTACACCCCGGACGGCACCTTCCTGGCCAGCCCGGACGCCTACTGGCCCGACGAGGGCGTGGCCCTGGAGGTCGACTCGGTGGAGTACCACTACACCCGCGACGCCTGGCACGCCACCCTCCGCCGCCGCCTGCGCCTGGAATCCCACGGCGTCCTGGTGGTCAGCGCCACCCCGTCGATGATCCGCGACACCCCGACCGAAGTCCTCTCAGCCCTCCGCACCCTCCTCACCCTCACCACCCCCCGCCACTCCCCACCCACCCTCACGGCCCGCGGCCACGTCCAGCTGGCCCTGCCGCTGGCCTAGTGATTCAGTGCGGCGGACAGCAGGAACGCCACGTCTTCCGCTCTCTCGGCACGCTGGAACGCCGCAGCGATGTTCAAGACAGCCTGCCTGTCGACGCGTTCGCTGACGCTGGTCAGCACGGCCTCGGCGGCTTCGGTAAGCCCTGCCGCGCGGCATGCTCCCACCGCATCCAGCAGTTCTGCGGGGGTGAGGGTCCTTCCGGCCCGCCACAACAGGAGTCCGGCGTCACGGTTGCGGCCATCGGCCAGGGAGGCCATGAGCGTTTCAAGCTCCGTCCAGTCAACGGCGGGGAGTCCGGCGTGCGGCCGGTCCCCCTCGGCTGGGGGGACCGGCACCTGGCGCCGGGCCAGAATCCGCTGCCGGGTGAGGCGGGAAGTCGTCCTTCCCGGAAAGGAGCGGCGTCGCATGCGCCGTGCGACGGGAGCCGTGTACGACGACGCGTCGTGGCCAGAACGCGGGAAAGCCGGCGGTGCATCAGCTTCTTCAGGTGCCGTTCTGTCGGTGGTGTGAGGAACGCACGAGCAGTGGTGTGCGCGAGCCAGCCGTCTCAGTTCCAGAAGCTCATCGAGCGAACAAGGCAGTTCGGCCCCCGTCCCGTCCGGCCCCTCACACTCGTCCCGGACTGCCTTGAAAAAGGCTTTGATCTGTGCTTCTTCCGGGATCCGGACGCCGTTGAGGTGGTTGGAGAGGCTGGACGGCACAAGGTGCCCGGACACGGCGATGTCGGCCTGCCGTCTGCGGCTGCAGTCGCGCAGCCTGCGCAGCATCTCCACCAGCGCCCGGTGGGCGGTGGGCAGATCCACCGGCAGGTCCTTCCATTTCCCCGTCAGCCGAGGCATCACCACTCCATTCGTCCCGATGCGGATATCTCACTGAAGTCTTACGGCAGAACGGTCAGAGGTGAACCGCCTGGAGTTTTCATCTGACCTCGAAATCCCGTGAGTACTGGATTTCCGCCGAGTTCCTGAGCAACAGTTACGTCGTTCGCTGAGGTGCCGGTGGGGGGCTCCTCTAGCTGTCCGCGAGGACGGCTGGACAGCTCAACCCTGACCAGAAAAAGGAGATGGGCAATGAGTCTTCCGTCCTGGACGGATGAGAAGTTCGGCACGATGAAGCGCGCGGCGCTGTGGCTTGTCACCGTCGTAGGGGAGGGGAACGTCTTCACCAAGGAAGAGGTGAAGCAGGCGTTCCCGGGCGTGAGCCAGGCCGACCGCAGGGTCCGGGATCTGCGTGACTTCGGCTGGCGGATCGACACCAACCGTGAGGACTTGGGGCTGAACCAGCATGAACAGCGCTTCGTCCTCCAGGGGGAACCGGTGTGGGAGCCTGGCAAGGGCACCCGGCCGGCCTCGTCCATTACCGATACGCAGCGCCGCGAGATCCTGGCCCGTGATGGACACCACTGCCGTTCGTGCGGGATCACCGCGGGAGAGACGTACGCCGGCACCTTCGCTTCTGCCCAGCTCGACATTGCCAGGAGGCCCGTCATCCAGGCGGATGGCAAGGTCAAGGTGGAGCTGGTGGCCGAGTGCAACCGGTGCCGGGTGGGAGGCAAGGGCCTGACGGCTGATCTGGAAGCCGTTCTGGTACGGGTGGACCGGCTCGACGGACTGAACCGCAAGACCCTGACGGACTGGGTCGCGGCCGACGCCCGGGAGTTCGCCGAGGTTGAGCGCCTCTGGGCGGACATCCGTACGCTGCCGGCTGACTCCAGGAACAAGATCCGTGAGGCTCTCGGGCTGCCTCCGGTCTGAAAATAGGTGTACTGGGGGGCCGTCTAGCGCGGCGGCCCCCCGCTGCCCGCCCCACTACGCATCCATGGACATGCAGTCAGAGGAGAACGCCCCGTGAGCATGGACTTCGGCCGGCCGCCCCGTGCCGCCGAGAACCAGGAACTGGTCGAGCAGCGCCTCAAGGAAGCCGGCGCAGGTGACGGCCTCCAGGAGACACTGACGGTTGAATGGCGGACAAAGCCGGAAGTGGTCCAGGTCATCGACATGCCGGTGGACCAGCTTTACTTCAATCCCTCGACCCACCGGATCCGGGCCCAGCGCAGCTTTGATCTCGAGCGTGACCGCCTCCTCGCGGCCGGCCCCTGGGCACCGGAGAGCCAGGAGTACCTCGGGTACCTGCTGCAAGCGCTCCCCGCCAACCCGGCGAAGCGCGACGGAGACTTTGACGAGCTCAAGGCGAGCCTTCGGGAGTACAGGCAGAACGAGCCGGGCCTCATCACGCGCGACGGGATCCTCGTCAACGGCAACACCCGAGTCGCGGCCCTGCGTGAACTCGGTGTTCCGAGTGTCCGGGTCGGAGTGCTGCCGGCGTCGTGCACCTGGGCCGACATCAACGCGGTGGAGCTGTCGCTGCAGCTGCGTCATGACACCCGTCGGCCGTACTCCTACATCAACCGTCTGCTCACGATCGAGGAGCAGGCCGCAGCAGGCCGGCCGCTCGCTGACATCGCCAAGGACTTCCGGATCCGGACGGAGACTGCTGAGCAGGACCGCTGGGTGCTCGCCACCCTCAACGACCTCGTCACGCGCTCCAAGACTGAGTCGGCTCAGCTCAAGCTGCTGGATTTCGAGGATCAGCAGGAGAAGCTGCGCGAGCTCCACCGGGCCTTCGCCAAGGCATCCCGGCAGAACCCGGCACAGGCTGACCTGTTGAAGGAGAACAGGCTCGCGCTCATCGTGCTGGAATTCTCGAAGACGGATGTCCGTCTCGCGGATGTGGACTTCCGCAGCCGGTACCTCCAGAGGCATCTGCCAGAGCAGCTCCAGCAGACTCCTGCCCAGGCTGGCACGGCCCGTGTCATCCCGGGCCTCAACCGGTCCGTCCCGGCCGACAGCCCCCAGGTTGCGGCGGCGAAGGCGTTCACCAATACGCTGCTGCAGGCCAAGGCGGTGGAGAGGGCGCCCGGGGCGGTGGACCAGCAGGAATCTGAGGAAGCAGCCGCCCTGTGGCGACAGGCCAGAGAGGCGGTTGAGGAAGCTCTCGTGCCGGCGGGCAAGGACGCCCGCGTGCGCAAGCGCAAACAGGCCGCTCCGGACCGGCTGCACGACGCTGTTCAGGACATTGAGCAGTGCGTCACTGACATGACCCTCGCCCGGGCTTCACGGAACCTGGATGAGGAGACGCTGGATGAGGCCATCCTGGCGCTCAAGGCCAGTCTTACGAAGCTTGCCCGTGAGACGGCGCGCATCGAAGAGCCGGGCGACGGAGTGGTGTGGCTGCTCGGAGCTATGCGGCAGCAGGAGGGGGCGTGACCGAGCCGTCGCTGCACCTGGCCTTTGACGTCTCCCGTACGAAGGCGGTGCTCCGCGCGTCTGAGCAGTTCGGACCCGACCTCACTCATGTGGCGACGGGCTTCCCTGTTGGCGGGCAGCGCGGGCCTCATCTGCTGGAGGTACCGCTCGACGACTTCCTGGCGGGCCTCCATGTGCTGTCGGACTGGCCGGCCCCAGATTCGGTCGAGTGGGAGCAGGATCTGCTTGCCCTGGTCAACGATGTCTTCGATGACGCGGACCAGGCGGCTGCCTACCTGGACGACGCTCCGGCGGCCAGCGGCTCAGGAGGGGCTGAGGATGATGCTGACGCAGTCCCCGCTCTTCTTGGCAGTGACTGGTGCGCAGACCTGACGGCCTTCCAGCGCCGGGACATCTCCAGACTTCTCACGATGAGGCACGGCGCGAACTTCAGCGTGCCTGGTGCCGGCAAGACAAGGGTCGGGCTGGCGGTCTACGCGGCTATGAAGGAGCGGGGAACGGCCAGGCGTCTGCTGGTTGTGAGTCCGAAGTCGGCTTACGAGTCCTGGATTTCTGAAACCCGGGAGTGTTTCCGCAGCCAGCCGGTGACCACGGTCATGGGCAGGCTTCCCGATCCGCACGCCGAGATCCTGGTGGTCAACTACGAGCGGCTCGACCCCTCGTTGACGGGGCTGGCTGGCTGGCTGCGTGCGGCCCCGTCGATGGTGATCCTTGATGAGGCACACCGGATGAAGCTCGGGGCCGAAGGCACGTATGGGAGTGCCTGCATGGCGCTGGGACCGCTGACCCGGCGCCGGCTGATCCTTACCGGTACGCCAGCCCCGAACGGGGCACGCGATCTTGAGAACTTGATGTCGTTCGTCTGGCCCGGTCATGGCCGCCGCGTGGTCACACAGGCGGTGGCGGGCGGGGATCTGGCCCACGCCAGCTCGGTTCTCCGTCCGCTGTTCACCCGTACCACCAAGAGTGAGCTGGGCCTTCCGCCCTTCCAGCCCGTTATGCGCACAGTTCCGCTTGAAGGGCTGCACCGCGAGATCTACGACGCCCTCGTCGGGCGGTTCACCGCGCGCGCCGAACTGTCCAGAGATGACTTCGACGCGCTGGGGAAGGCGATGCTACGGCTGCTGATGGCGGCCACTAGCCCCGCGCTCCTGGTGGAGGGGACCAGCAGGCACGAGCCGCTCAGTTTCCAGGTGCCGCCGTTGGATATTCCGGCGGACGAGCCGCTCTACGGTTTGCTGCAGCGTCTTGGCCAGTATGAGATGCCGCCGAAGTACAGGGAACTGAGGGCGATCGTCTCCCGGAATGCGGCAGCGGGCCGGAAAACCCTGGTGTGGTCGACCTTTGTTCGTAATATCACCAGTCTGGAGGTGTTGCTGAAGGAGTTCCAGCCCGCTGTGGTGCACGGTGGAACGCAGGACCGCGAGGAGCAGATCGGCCGGTTCCGCAACGATCCGGACTGTCTCGTGCTGATCTCTAACCCCGCCACTCTGGGTGAGGGCATCAGCCTGCACCGTCACTGCCATGACGCCGTGTATGTGGACCGCGACTTCATGGCTGGCCGGTTCCTGCAGAGCTTGGACCGCATCCATCGGCTCGGGCTGGCCCCGGGTACTGAGACCCGCGTCACGGTCCTTGCCTCGGAGGGCACCATCGATGAGGTGGTCGCACTGAGGCTCGCGGAGAAATTGGAGTTCATGGGCGCCATCCTGGACGACCCGTCGGTGCGCCAGCTCGGGGACCTGCAGGAGGAAGCGCCAGTGGCGGCCGGCATGGACGAGGGCGATATGCGGGCTCTGCTGGAGCACGTGCAGGCCGCCGGCGTTCGCTGAAGGCGACGTGACGGGTGAGGTAGACGGGGGCCAGCGCACCCGCACGGAGCGAAGTGGCCTTAGGTGTCAGTGGCAGATGCGACACTTGCCTGTCTGCATCTGCTACACCAGGAGGACCCGATGGATGCCCGCGACGACGCGCTGACCTCGATTGAGATTTGTGCTGGCGCCGGGGGGCAGGCCATCGGCCTCCACCAGGCCGGATTCAAGCACCTTGCGCTCGTCGAGATCGATCAGCACGCCGCAGCGACGCTGAGGCGCAACGTCACCCATCGGGAAGGCTGGAAATTCGAGCGCAAATTCTGCGACATCATCGAAGGTGATGTCAAAGATTTCAATCCGATGGTTCAGCTGAAAAAGGCCATTGCTTTTCTCGGGGGCCCGCTCGAGATGGGGAAGCTTGATCTTCTCGCTGGCGGCGTCCCTTGCCCCCCCTTCTCGCATGCCGGAAAGCAGCTCGGTAAGGATGATGAGCGCGACCTCTTCCCGGAGATGCTGCAGCTTGTTGATGGCCTCCGCCCCAAGGCGGTCATGATTGAAAATGTCCGGGGCATCAAGGATGACAAGTTTGATGAATACCGGGAGTGGGTCCAGGCGCGGCTGCAGGGTGGAATGGCCACGGACCCTCAGTCGGGTGTCCGGCAGATGTACGAGGGTGCCGGATACAAGGTGTGCGGCTGGAACGTCCTGGAAGCCAGTGATTTCGGTGTCCCGCAGCTGAGGCCGCGCGCGATCCTCGTCGCGATCCGCACCGACGTCCTGGGGGACCAGGAGTTCCAGTGGCCCGTTCCGAACAAGAAGCTCACGACCGTCGGGGAAGCCCTTGACGCCACGATGGCCGAGCGGTACCAGCCGTTCATTGACGCAGGCGGCGAGCTGGGGCATGACGCCCAGATCGCGCTGAAGGAATGGCGCAATGCCGCTGTCGGCATCGCACCCACTCTTGTCGGGGGCTCCAAGAAGCACGGTGGCGCCGACCTCGGGCCGAGCCGGGCGAAGGCTGCCTGGGCGAAGCTGGGCGTCAACGCGCTTGGCGTCGCCAACTCGCCGAAGGACGTCGAGAAGAAGGACAGTGCGGAGCGCGACCTGTTCCGTGCGGGTCCGATGCTGACGGTCACCCAGGCTGCGATTATCCAGGGGTTCCCGCGGGAGTGGGACTTCGAAGGCGACGGCTCCGAGGGCAAGCTTCCCGGCAAAACCGCTCAGTACCGCCAGGTTGGCAATGCCTTCCCGCCGCCCGTGGCCCGCGTGGTCGGCAAGGCCATCGCCACGGTGCTGCGAGGCGCAGGTGCGCAAGCGGCGCCTGTCCAGGACTAGCGGCGGCGCTCCTGCACGGCGGCGGCGATCGCCGCCGCGCAGGCCTCGGACCGCTCGTGCTCCCAGAACCGGAGCACGAGCCAGCCGGCCTGTTCCAGTTGCTGGTCCGTGTCCCTGTCCCTCGCGATGTTCCGGGCGACCTTCTCGGACCAGTAGCCCTGGTTGGTTTTGGGCGGCACATAGTGTTCCGGGCACCCGTGCCAGTAGCAGCCGTCGATGAAGACTGCCACCTTCGACGGGCCGAAGACGAGGTCGGCGGTGCGCCGCAGCCGGGGCAACGGCCGGGCGGCGACCCGATATCGCAGACCCTGTGCGTGTACGAGACGCCTGATGATCCACTCTGGCTTGGTGTCCCGGCTGCGGATGGCCTGCATGTTGCGCCGACGGGCCGCAGAGGAGGCCCATGAACCCTCGGGAGGCTGCCACGGGTCCTCACCCGTCATGAGCCTGCCCTTCTTCTAGCCGCAGGGCCACCCAGTCCTCCGGCCCTAGAGTGATCTTGTGAGCTGCTGCGAGATCCTGTTGGTCGCGCCACTTCCCGCACAGCAGGGTAAGGCCGTCCTTCGCCAGGTGCCTCCGGACGTTTCGGGCGCGGCGCAGCGGGTCAAGTTTGCCCGCTCCCACTGTCGAGATGACGCTGCGAGGGATGATGTGCCCTTCCAGATGCCGGAACATCATGGCGAAGCGCTGTTCCTGGCCGGGCCGCTTCGCCATGATGCGAGCGGACTGCTCTGCGGTGAGCAGGGTAAGCGGGTTGACCGGCAGAGGCGTCCAGTCGTAAAGCGGGGTGCTCCACTGGTCACGCGCATCAACCGCAAGGCCCCGCTTGCCGTCCTTGTTTCCCTTGCCCCGGTAAAGCCATGAGCGGTGGGTCCGTACCAGCCATGACCGGTGCCGGCCCCGTCCGAGTTGTATCTGGGTGCAGATACAGAGCTGGCAGTGAGCCTCTGACGGAATTGCCCAGTTCGAACCGACGGTTGCCTTGATGTCGACCGGGACCTTCGCGATGCGCGTGTCGAGCGGGGGCTCCTTCGGCAAGGAGAACGAGCGGAGAACCTCGTACTCGAGCTTTGCTCCCACAGAGGCTTTCTCGCCTGGGTGGACATCCGGAGCCATCAGGTCGTACCGGCCGGTCCGGGCCCCGTCCAGCACGTAGTCGATCGCGTTGGCGATGGCTCCTGTGTAAAGCCCGGCCACATCGAATGCCCGCAGCCAGTCCAGTACCGCTTGGGCCTCCGCGTCGTCGCTGGGGGCGAGCAGCGTGTGTTCACTCGTATCGCCGTTCGTGCAGATCTCCCCTGGCCGCTGGAGGATTAGACGTCCTCTGCTCATCCCTGCGCCGCCGCCCCGTCCGCCCCGTGGCACTCCGCGTACGGCTTGCCCGAGGTGCACCAGCAGGGGGAGGTGGGGGTGGGGGGCCAGGGGGTGGCTTTGCCTCGGGCGGCCAGGGTGGTGGCGTATTCGGCCAGGAGGGACGGGGACGCCGGGGAGGACTTCTCCGAGGCGGCGAAGGCCTCGTACGAGGGGACGCTGCCCGTGACGATGCCCAGGTTCGTGGTGCCCGAGGCGGCCAGGGCGCGGAGGGAGGATTCGACCTTCGCCAGGTGGGCCTCGTGGGAGGGGTACTCCGAGGTGAGGGTGGGGTAGCCCGTCAGGAGTTCGGCCAGTTCGCGGGCGGGCCAGTGGAGGATGGCCACCGGGAAGGGGCGGGAGAGGGCGGCGCGGCGGTCGCCGAGTTCGGCGCGCAGGCGGGCGATCTCGGCGCGGAGTTCGGCCGGGTCGTTGGAGCCCAGGGCCCAGATGCGCTTGGGGTCGTGGAGCTCGTCCAGCGGGATCGGGCCGATGTGGCGGGTGTCGGCGACCATGTCCCAGTCGTCGTGGGGGAGGGCGAGGAGCCGGCGGACGCGGTGGCGGCCCGTCAGGAGCGCGGTCGTGGCCTGGGTGAGGGGGGTGTCCTCCGAGGTCAGGAGGGTCGCGGCCTCCGTGAAGCACTCGTGGGAGGCCTCCAGTTCGTCGTGGGATTCGAGGGCCTCCGCGATCACCTCCCACGGGGCCGGGTCCGTGGGCGCCGCGGCGCGGATGCCGGAGATCAGGGCGCGCGCCTCGGCCTCGTGGCCGTACTCCCAGAGGTTCGCGGCCTGGCGGGCCTTGATCAGGTGGGGGTTGGCGGGCGAGGCCGAGAGGAGGCGGTCGTAGAGGGCGCTCGCGCGGTCCCGGGCGTCGCCCAGTTCGAGGTGGGCCGCGGCCTGGAGGAGCAGGGGTTCCTGGTCCTCGGGGTAGCGGGTCGCCGTGCGGATGAGGCGCTCGGCTTCGGCGATGTGCTCTGCAGGCGTGTCGGGGCGCATGGTTCACACCGTACTGCCGCTGGTCAGTTGAGGGGGGAAGTCTTAGGGTGCCGGCCGTGCGGGATCAGGTGCGTGTGGTGGTGCAAGGGGGCGGTCGGCGAGCGGCCCGGGCCGGGCTCGCGCGGCTGCTGTGGGTGGCGGCTGAGGTCCTGACCACGGTGGGGGTGGTGGTGGCGTTGCTGGTGGTGCACCAGGTGTGGTGGACCAATCGGCAGGCCGTGGCCGGTGCGCAGGAGCAGGTCAGGGCTTTGGAGAGGGCCTGGGAGGGGGGAGAGGGGGAGGGGGACGCCTCCTTGGCGCCTTCTGTGGGGGAGGGGGACGGGCAGGGGGCCGGGGTGGTTGTGGGGGGTTCTGGCGGTGCCGGGGGCGGGGACGTGCGGGCTTCGCCGCCCGCTGCGGGGGCCGGTGGGGGGACGGGGGCGAGGCCCGCGCCGGCCGCGGCCGGGCCCGCGCGGGACGAGGCGTACGGCGTGTTGCGGATTCCCCGGCTCGGGCTCTCGGTGCCCGTCGCGGAGGGGGTGGACCGGCGGGCGGTGCTGGACAAGGGGTACGTGGGGCACTACCCCGGGACGGCCCAGCCCGGGGCGGAGGGGAACTTCGCACTGGCCGGGCACCGGAACACGCACGGGGAGCCGTTCCGGTACCTGAACCGGCTTCGGGAGGGGGACGAGGTCTTCGTCGACCTGCGGGGGCGGCGGTACACGTACGTGGTGGGGAAGGTGCTGGCGGAGACCAGCCCGGGGGACGTGGGGGTCATCGCGCCGGTGCCGCGGAGCTCGGTCAGGCCGGGGTACGGGTATGAGAGCGCCGGGTCCTACATCACGCTGACGACGTGTACGCCCGAGTACACCTCCAAGTACCGGCTGGTGGTCTGGGGGACCCTCAGGAGCGTTGTCAGTGAGGCGCGTTAGGGTGGTGGACAGGTATCGCGGTGTCGATCGTGAGTTCTGGCGGGGTGGGGGTGGTTCGCATGGGGTGTCGTGAGGTTCGGCGGTTCAGCGTGTCCTCCTTCCTGTTCCGCGAGGGCTCGCGCGCGGGCTCCCGCGCCGCTCGGATGCTCGTCGGGCTCCTGCTGCTCGGCGGGGTCCTCGCGCTGCTGTCCGGGGAGTCCGGGCTGGCGGCCGGGGTGGTCGTGCTGGCCGCGGCGGTCGCCGTGGGCGCCGCCCTGCTGGCGGCGTGCCTCGTGCGGCCCGTACCGCCGCACCGAATACGTACCGCGATCCGTGATCGCGAGCAGCGCACGGCGTTCCTGCCGCAGCGCGATCCCGACGCTTCGGGCCGGTCTCGGCCCAGGGCGCCCGGCCGTCCGGTCCTGACGGCCGCGTAGGGGCGCGCAGTGTCCACTGCCTTCGCCTTCTGCTCTCGCACCACCTGAACGCTGTTGCCGCCCCTCGCGGGTCGTCACGCCGAAATGCACCTTTTCGACGTTTGACGAGACCCCTCGGAGGGCCCGCGTGTCCGTTTTCACTCATCTCGTTGCCGAGCTGGGCCGGCTCCTGGAGCCGGTACTGGCCGAGTCCGCGACCGCTGCCGCGATCGCGCTGTTCACCCTGCTCGTACGGCTCGCGCTGTTTCCGCTGGGGCGTGCCGCGTTCCGTGCGGCGACCCCCGTCGCGGGGTGCCTGCCGACGCTGCTGCAGCTGCCGGTGTTCTTCCTGATGTACCGGTCGTTCTCCTCGGGGGACGAGCTGCTGGGGCACCGGCTTTTCGCGGCGCCCCTCGGGGCCCGCTGGGCCGGGGCGCTGGAGCAGGGCGGCCTGTTCGGGGCGCAGGGGCTCGTGTTCCTCGGGCTGTTCGCCGCGATCGCCGTGGTGGCGGCGTGGAGTGCGGTGCGGGGGCGGCGGGCCGCCGCGGCCGCGCCCGCCGTGCCGCCGGTCCTGCCCCGGGTGAAGGGTGCGGGCGGGGCGCCGGCCGCGCCGAGCGCGGAGCAGCTGGCGGCGATGCGCAAGGTGGGCGGCGTACTGCCCCTGCTGTCGTTCGGGACGCTGATCACGGCCGCCGTCGTGCCGCTGGCCGCCGGCCTGTACCTGCTGACCACCACCGCCTGGTCGGTCGCGGAGCGGGCCTGGCTCCAGCGGCGGGCGGCCCGGACGGGGGCCGACGCGGCGGCCTGAGCGGCGGTCTGGCTGCGGTCTGGGCTGCGGCCCGGCCAGCGGCCGGGGGTGAGGGGCCGGGTTGCGGGGTGGGTGGTGGCCCGGTCGGTGGTCGGGGACGGAGGGGGGTGTTCCAGTCTGTGAACAGGGTCTTGCGGATTGGTCGGACATCTTGGAGGATCAGCCAATCCTCCGATGGCCGCAACCCATCGGCCGGCCCTCGGGCATGCCCGCGGGCCGACCACCCACGACCACGGGAGAATGCCCATGAAGCTGCTGCGTGTCGGACCCGTAGGGTCGGAGCGCCCCGCGCTGCTCGACCAGGACGGGACCCTTCGGGACCTGTCCGGCCTGATCACGGATGTGGACGGGGCCCTGCTGGCCGACGACTCCGTCCTGTCCCGCGTACGGGACGCCGCCGCGGGCGGCGAGCTTCCGGTGCTCGACGCGGAGGGCCTGCGCATCGGCTCCGCCGTCGGCCGGATCGGCAAGGTCGTGGGCATCGGCCTGAACTACTTCGGGCACGCGGCCGAGATCGGCGCGGAGCCGCCGGCCGAGCCGATCCTGTTCCTGAAGGCCGCGGACACCGTGGTCGGCCCGGACGACACCGTGCTCATCCCGCGCGGCAGCGTGAAGACCGACTGGGAGGCCGAGCTCGGCGTCGTCATCGGCAGCACGGCCCGCTACCTGGCCTCCGCCGAGGAGGGCCTGGCGCACGTCGGCGGCTACACGCTGGTCAACGACGTCTCGGAGCGCGAGTTCCAGATCGAGCGCGGCGGCACCTGGGACAAGGGCAAGAACTGCGAGACGTTCACCCCGCTCGGCCCCTGGCTGGTCACCGCCGACGAGATCCCGGACCCGCAGGTCCTGGACGTGAAGCTGTGGGTGAACGGTGAGCTCAGGCAGGACGGCAGCACCTCGGACCAGATCTTCCCGGTCGGCGAGGTCGTGCGGTACCTGAGCCAGTTCATGACGCTGTACCCCGGCGACGTGATCGTCACGGGTACGCCGGCGGGCGTGGCCATGGGCCAGCCGGAGCCGAAGCCGTACCTGCGGGCCGGTGACGTCGTCGAGCTGGAGATCGAGGGGCTCGGGCGTCAGCGTCAGGAGTTCAAGAGCGCGTAGCGCCGTACGGCGAGGGGGAGGGGCGGGCTGCCCGGGGCGGCCCGCCCCTCCTCGTTCGCACGGCGTGTTCGTGCGGCGTCTTCGCGCCGCGTCAGCCTTCGGCGGACGTGCGGCGGCGGCGGTTGGCCACGACCAGGCCGGCGCCCGCCGTGAGGGCGGCGGCGCCCGCGCCCGCGGCCCAGGTGGTCTCGGAACCGGCGCCGGTGCTCGCGAGCGGGCCGGAGGAGGAGCCGCCGGCCGGGGCGGTGTTGCCGTTGCCCTTGGCCGTGCCGGTGCCGGTGCCCGTGGCGACGGCCGGCTGGACGCCGTCCTTGGCGCCGGCGGTGCCGGTGCCGCTACCCGTGCCCGTACCGGTGCCCGTGCCGTGGCCCTCGTCCTTGGCCCGGGCCACGTGCTGGCCGGTCTTGAGGAACGCGGCGCGGTCCTCGGCCGTGCCCTTGAGGGCGGCGAGGGCGGCCTTCTTCAGCTCCGGGCCGGCCTTGGCGACCATGGACGAGATCTGCACCTTGTTGTCGTCGTCACGCAGCTCGTGCTGGGTGGTCGTCAGGAACGCGCGCAGCTGCTCCGGGGTCGGGTTGCCTTCGAGGAGCTTGATGATCCCCTCCTTGAGGCCCGGCCCCGCGTCCTTGATCATCCCGAACAGGGCGACCCGGTCGTCCTCGGCGCGGACCTTGTGCTGGCCCGTGGCGACGAACTCGCGGATCTGCTCGCGCGTGCCGTGGTCCAGCAGCTCGTTCACGGCCTTGGTGACGCCCCGGCCGGCGCCGTTCAGCATGCGGAACAGCTCGACGCGGTCATCCTCGAGGCGGGCCGCGTGCTGCCCCTCCCTCAGGAACTCCGTGTACGCCTCCTGGGTTCCCTTGCGGAGGGCCTCGACCGCGGCCGCCTTCACGGCGCGGCCGCCGAAGTTGTGGATCCGGGAGATCTTGACCTCGTCGTCGACGAACTGCTCCTTCGCCAGCTCGACCGTCAGGAACAGCCGCATCTGCTCGGCCGTTCCCTTGAGCGCCTTCGCGGCGGCCGCACGGACGCCGGGGCCGCGGGCCGGATCGGCCAGGATCGCCTCGATCGCCGCCCGGTCCTTCGCCGCCTGGGGGTCCTCGGCGGGCTTGTCGGCCGGCTTGTCCGCCGCCGGCTTCCCCTCGGCACCCTGGTCGGGCGCCGTCGGGGACGACGGGGTGGACGGTCCGGCCGCCGCGCCGTCGGCGGCGAAGGCGGGCGAGGAGAGCAGGACGGCCGGGGCTATCGCGGCGGTGGCCACGATCGATGCGATCCGGGGCAGCTTCACAGGTGGGGTTTCCATTCTTCACATGCGTGATGATCGGCAGCCTGTGCAGGATAGATCGTTTGTTCGCCCCGAAACCGTCGATTTTGCGACAGCCTGGATCAGACGGCGACGACCGACCCGTCACGGGACGAAGTGCGCGCCGCCTCCAGCACCGCCAGGCAGTGCGCCGCCTCGTCCGCCGTGACCGGGGCCGGCCCGCCCGTCCGGAGCGCCTCCGCGACCGCCGCGTAGTACGCCGGGTAGTCGCCCGGCACCGTCGGCACGGGGTCCCCGCCGCCGGTCAGCGGGGATTCGCCCGAGCCCAGCCGCCCCCACAGGTGCTCCGGCTCCTCGCCCCACGCCGGGCCGTCCGCGCCGCCCGGCCGCAGTCCCTCGCGCAGGGCGGCCTCCTGGGGGTCCAGCCCGTACTTGACGTAGCCGGCCCGCGAGCCGAGGACGCGGAAGCGCGGGCCGAGCTGGGCGGCGGTGGCGCTGACGTAGAGGTGCGAGCGGATGCCGTTCGCGTGCGTGATCGCGATGAACGTGTCGTCGTCGGCCTCGGCGCCCGGGCGGCGCACGTCGGTCTCCGCGTAGACCCGTACGGCCGGGCCGAACAGCACCAGCGCCTGGTCGACGACGTGGCTGCCGAGGTCGTACAGCAGGCCGCCGATCTCCTCCGGCGCGCCGGACTCGCGCCAGCCGCCCTTGAGCTGGGGGCGCCAGCGCTCGTAGCGGGACTCGAAGCGCTGGATCTCGCCGAGTTCGCCGTCGGCGAGGAGGCGGCGGACGGTGAGGAAGTCGTTGTCCCAGCGGCGGTTCTGGAAGACGGAGAGGAAGGTGCCGGTCCGCTCGGCGAGCGCGGCGAGTTCGCGGGCCTCGGCGGCGGTGGCGGCGAGCGGCTTGTCCACGACGACGGGGATGCCGGCGTTGAGCGCGGCGGTGGCGAGCGGGACGTGGGTCTTGTTGGGGGAGGCGATGACGACGAGGCCGAGGGGGGCCTCGCCGTCGGCGCCGTCGCCCGCGCGCTTCCACAGCTCGTCGGCGGAGGCGATGACGCGGACGCCGGGGTGGGCCTCGCGGGCCTGGGCCTGCCGGCCGGGGTCGGAGGTGACGACGGTGTCGAGGAGCAGGCCCTCGGTCGCGGAGACGAGCGGGGCGTGGAAGACGGAGCCGGCGAGTCCGTAGCCGATGAGCGCTACGCGCAGGGGGGTGGGGGAGGCGTTCATGGGTCCACTTTGGCAACAGCGTTGCGTAAGTGCAAGGAGGGTGGACAATGGGTGGGTGAACAGGGGAAACGCGGACGGTGGCCGAGGCGGCGGGGTGAACCTGCCGGTGGTGCGCGGGCACAACGAGGCCCTGGTGCTGGACCTGCTGCGCGCGGCGGGGCCGGTGGGGCTGGGGCGTGCCGGGCTCGCCGCCCGTACGGGGCTCACCCCGCAGGCCGTCAGCAAGATCACCGCCCGGCTCGCGGTGGAGGGCCTGGTGGCGGAGGCCGGCCGCGACGCGTCGACCGGCGGCAAGCCGCGCACCCGGCTGCGGCTGGTGCCGGGCGCGCGGCACGCGGTGGGGGTGCACCTGGACCGCGACGAGCTGAGGGCCGTACGGGTCGACCTGGCGGGCGGCGTGGTCGCGGAGTGGTCCGGTCCGCTGGACTTCGGGGCGGGGCCGGAGGTGGTGGTGGACGCGGTCGTACGGGCGGTCGCGCGGGTCGAGGACGGCGCGGGGGCGCCGGCGCGGCTGCTCGGGGTGGGCGTGGCCGCGCCGGGGCCGCTGGACTGGCGCGGCGGGGTGCTGGGGCGGGTGACGGGGTTCCCGGGGTGGGAGGGGTTCCCGCTGCGGGAGGCGCTGGCGGGGCGGCTGGGGGTGGCGGTGGTGGTGGACAAGGACACCAACGCCGGGGTCGCGGCGGGCGGCCCGGCCGGGGACGGCGCCGGTTCCTGCGTGTACCTGCACGTCGGCACCGGGCTCGGGGCGGGGCTGCGGCTGGACGGTGCGGTGTACCGGGGCGCGCGGTCGGGGGGGGGGGAGTTCGGACACCAGGTGCTGCTGCTGGACGGGCCGCGCTGCCGGTGCGGGGGCCGGGGGTGCCTGGAGGTGCTCTGCCTGGAGGCGGTGGCCCGGGGTGACCTGGCGGGGGCGGCGCGGGTGCTGGGGGAGGGGGCGGCCAACCTGGTCGCCCTGCTGGACGTGGACCGGGTGCTGCTGGGGGGCCGGGTGGTGGCGGGGGCGCCGGAAGTGTTCGTACGGGGCGTACGGGAGGCGCTGGCCGCGCGGTCCCTGACGGCCGACCCGCCGGTGGTGGGGTTGGCGCCGGCCGGTGTGGCGGAGGGGGCGGCGGAGCTGGTGGTGGGGCGGCTGTTCGGGGGCGGTTGACCTGGCGGTTGGCCTGGCGGCCGGGCCTTGTGGGGTGCGGGTGGGCTGCGCGGTGGCGTCGGGTCGGGTCGGGTCGGTCGGCGGTACGGGCCGGCCCCGGCCCGTGAGGGAGACGACGGCTCCGCCCGGGTCGACGCCCACGCGGGCGGTCCAGGCGCCGACGGGCTGGGTCTCGGTGTCGACGGTGATCCGCAGGGTGACCGATTCTCCGGGGGCGAGGGTGCCCGCCGTCCGGCTCGCGCGCAGCCAGGGCGCGTCGGACCAGAGCCGCCAGTCGACGGGGCTGCCGCCGAACGCGCTGAGGGTGAGCAGAGTGGTGCCGCCGTGGGTGGCGGCGGAGACGGTGAGGCGGCCGGGGGCGCCGGGCCCGGCGGCGTCGGGGGTGGCGGGGGCGCCGGAGCTGATGACCTCGACGGAGACGTCGGGGGCGGCGCTGCCGGGGGCGAAGCCGGGCTCGCCGGTGGTGCGGGCGGTGTTGCCGGTGTTCTCGTACGCGGTGAGCGGGCGGCCCTCGGTGAGCGGGGGCGGGATCTGCGATTCGCTGGAGGAGATGCGGGTGCCGTCGCCGACGGGTTCGCCGATGGCCGGGGCGCCCCGGTAGGCGGCCCACAGGGCGATGACGGGGGCGGCGACGACCGTGGCGACGACGGTGGTGGTCACGGCCCGGGCCCGGAGCCGGTCGCGGCGGGCGGCGCGGTCCTTGGGGTCCATGGGGAAGCCGGTGCGGTCGAAGCGCGGGCCGGGACGGCCGCCCCGGCGGCGGCCGGAGCGCAGCATGGCGGCGCGGACGGCGCCGCGGGGGGCCGCCACGAGCGGGAGCGCGGCGTGCAGGCCGCCGGAGCCGGGCCAGGGCGCGGCGGCGCCGACGCGTTCGGCGACGCGGCGGCAGCGCGGGCAGTCGTCGACGTGGCGGACGAGCTCGGCGCGCAGGGTGCTGGAGAGCAGGACGTCGCGGTCGCCGTCGTCGCCGGTGAGGCGGGAGACGGCCGGGCAGTTGCCGGTCTCGACGACGGCCAGGGCGGCGCGGGTGCGTTCCACCTCGCAGGCGGCGGCGGACAGCAGCTCGCGGGCGGTGGCGGGGGCGGTGCCGAGGACGGAGGCGAGTTCGGTGACGCCGAGGCGGTGGCGGACGGCGAGTTCGAGGGCCTCGCGCTGCTCGGGGGTGGTGCCGGCGGCCTCGGGCCAGGCGAGGCGGGCGAGCTCGGTGCGGCGGTAGGCGCTGACGTCGAGCGGGGGGTGCACCTGGGGCGCACGGTCGGGGTCGGTGTGCTCCGGAGTGCGCCGGGCGGAGTGCGCCCCCTGGCGGGTGCGCCGCTGCTCGGCGAGGCGGCGCAGGCAGGCCCAGCGGGCGAGGGCGTAGAGCCAGGCCCGGCGGTCGCCCTCGTCGGGACATCGGCCGGGGTGCCGGTCGGCGACGGCGAGGACGTCGCCGAGGGCCTCGGTGGCGGCGTCGTGGTCGCACAGGACGGACAGGCAGTAGGTGAACAGCCCGTCGAGGTAGGGCTCGTACCGGAAGGGCGGCGGCTCGGGGTCCCCGCTCCGCGCGCCCGCCGGATC
Source organism: Streptomyces sp. NPDC089915 (assembly GCF_040684675.1). NCBI lineage: Bacteria > Bacillati > Actinomycetota > Actinomycetes > Kitasatosporales > Streptomycetaceae > Streptomyces > Streptomyces sp. NPDC089915. The sequence goes on from NZ_JBFBGN010000025.1 coordinate 20,219, forward strand.
CTCGGGGAGCTCGGGGAGCCCGGGGAGCTCGGGAAACGCGGACGTCGCCGCCGGCTCGGCCGGGTCGTACGCCCCCGCTCGGGGTGTGCGCCTGTGCGCCCGGTGTGCGCCGGTGCGTGATGCGGGGTCTCCCTGGTCGCTGCTGTCCACCTGGCGAAGGTAGGCGGCACGCCGGTGACGCCCCGGAAGCCTTCACCAGTTTTAGCCCTTACGGGTGAACAGATCGCCATCGCGCTGACCGCGCCCCTGACGCCCGGGTCCGCGCCGTGTTGTCGGTGGGGCCGGTTACCGTGGGCGGCATGGCTGCCCGAACCTCCCGCTCATCCGCCAAGGACCGTCCGTCCTTCCGCTGCACCGAGTGCGGCTGGACGACCGTGAAGTGGCTCGGCCGCTGCCCGGAGTGCCAGGCCTGGGGGACCGTCGAGGAGATGGGCACGCCCGCCGTGCGCACCACCGCGGCCGGCCGGGTCACGTCGGCGGCGCTGCCGATCGCGCAGGTCGACGGCAAGACGGCGACGGCCCGCAGCACCGGCGTCGACGAGCTGGACCGCGTCCTGGGCGGCGGCCTCGTCCCCGGCGCGGTGGTCCTCCTCGCGGGCGAGCCGGGCGTCGGCAAGTCGACGCTGCTGCTCGACGTCGCGGCGAAGGCGGCCACCGGCGACCACCGCACCCTGTACGTCACCGGCGAGGAGTCGGCGAGCCAGGTGCGGCTGCGGGCCGACCGGATCAACGCCCTGAACGACCACCTCTACCTCGCCGCCGAGACCGACCTGTCCGCCGTCCTCGGCCACCTCGACGCCGTGCGGCCCTCCCTGCTGGTCCTGGACTCCGTACAGACCATCGCCTCCCCCGAGATCGACGGCGCGCCGGGCGGCATGGCCCAGGTCCGGGAGGTGGCGGGGGCGCTGATCCGCGCCTCGAAGGAGCGGGGCATGGCCACCCTCCTCGTCGGCCACGTCACCAAGGACGGCGCCATCGCCGGCCCCCGCCTGCTGGAGCACCTGGTGGACGTGGTGCTGAGCTTCGAGGGCGACCGGCACGCGCGGCTGCGCCTGGTGCGCGGCGTGAAGAACCGGTACGGGGCGACGGACGAGGTCGGCTGCTTCGAGCTGCACGACGAGGGCATCACCGGGCTCGCCGACCCGAGCGGACTGTTCCTCACCCGGCGCGCCGAGGCGGTGCCGGGCACCTGCCTGACCGTGACCCTGGAGGGCAAGCGCCCGCTGGTCGCCGAGGTGCAGGCGCTCACCGTCGACTCGCAGATCCCCTCCCCCCGCCGCACCACCTCCGGCCTGGAGACCTCGCGCGTCTCGATGATGCTGGCCGTACTGGAACAGCGCGGCCGGATCACCGCGCTGGGCAAGCGGGACATCTACAGCGCGACCGTCGGCGGGGTGAAGCTGACGGAGCCGGCCGCCGACCTGGCGATCGCGCTGGCGCTGGCCTCCGCCGCGAGCGACGTGCCGCTGCCGAAGAACCTCGTCGCCATCGGGGAGGTCGGGCTGGCCGGCGAGGTGCGGCGGGTGACCGGCGTGCAGCGGCGCCTCGCGGAGGCGCACCGGCTCGGGTTCACGCACGCGCTGGTCCCGGCGGATCCGGGGAAGGTGCCGGCGGGGATGAAGGTGACCGAGGTCGCGGACGTGGGCGACGCGCTACGGGTCCTGCCGCGCGGCCGGTCCCGTACCCCGGCCAAGGCACGCGAGGGCGCCGCCCCGACGGAGTGACCCGCTCCGCTCCGACGGCGCGACCCGCCCCGCCGCCGGCGGAGCCGCTGGGTCCGCCTCGGCGGAATCAGGGGCTCCGGCCGGTGCGCCGGGGTGCAGGTCAGCGGGGCCGTACGGGCCGCCGCCGCGGCGCCGCGGGTTAACGCCCGGCGGGCGCACAGGTGGCGCCGGTAGACTTTGTGCTGGTCCGCCCGGCCCTACAGGCGGCGCAACCCGCGACCGGAGGAGTGCAGTGGCAGCCAAGGACGGGGCAGCAGCATCCGGCAAGTCGGGCGCGAGCTCCAAGCACGAGGCGCTGATGCGCGCCTCGCTGAGCGCGGTCGCCCCTGGTCAGCCGCTGCGTGACGGTCTGGAGCGGATCGTCCGCGGCAACACGGGCGGGCTGATCGTCCTCGGCATGGACAAGGCGGTCGAGGCCATGTGCACCGGCGGCTTCGTGCTGGACGTGGAGTTCACCGCGACCCGGCTGCGCGAGCTGTGCAAGCTCGACGGCGCGCTCATCCTCGACAAGGACCTGACGAAGATCCTGCGCGCCGGCGTTCAGCTGGTGCCGGACGCGTCGATCCCGACGGAGGAGACGGGTACCCGGCACCGCACGGCGGACCGGGTCTCGAAGCAGTGCGGGTTCCCCGTCGTGTCGGTGTCGCAGTCGATGCGGCTCATCGCCCTGTACGTGGACGGGGAGCGGCGCGTCCTGGAGGAGTCCGGGGCGATCCTGTCCCGCGCGAACCAGGCCCTCGCCACGCTGGAGCGGTACAAGCTGCGCCTCGACGAGGTCGCGGGCACGCTGTCGGCGCTGGAGATCGAGGACCTGGTCACGGTGCGCGACGTGACCGCGGTCGCGCAGCGGCTGGAAATGGTCCGCCGGATCGCGACCGAGATCGCCGAGTACGTGGTCGAACTGGGCACGGACGGGCGACTGCTGTCGCTCCAGCTGGACGAGCTGACGGTGGGCATCGAGCAGGAGCGGGAGCTGGTGATCCGGGACTACGTTCCGGAACCCACGGCGAAGCGTTCCCGCACGGTGGAGGAGGCGCTGCCGGCGCTCGACGCGCTGACGCATCCGGAACTGCTGGAGCTGGCGATCGTCGCGAAGGCGCTGGGGTACACGGGGTCGCCGGAGACCCTGGACTCCGCGGTGTCGCCCCGCGGGTACCGGCTGCTGGCGAAGGTGCCGCGGCTGCCGGGCGCCATCATCGAGCGGCTCGTGGAGCACTTCGGCGGGCTGCAGAAGCTGCTCGCCGCCAGCGTGGACGATCTGCAGACCGTCGACGGGGTGGGCGAGGCGCGTGCCCGCAGCGTGCGCGAGGGGCTCTCGCGGCTGGCGGAGTCCTCGATCCTGGAGCGGTACGTCTAGGCTCCGCCGCCGCTACGTCTGACCCTGCGCGGGTGTCCGGGGGCGGAGCCCCCGGACGCGGCGGCTCAGTCCTGCTTCAGGACGAAGGACGTGCGGGCCACCGGGAGGCCCGGGGTGCGGGCTTCGACGACGTAGGTGTCCGGGGCCGGGGTGCCCGCCGGGGGCGACTGGCACTGGTCCGCCGCGCTGAGCTTGCGGTCCCACTCCAGCGACTGCTTCGTCTCGCCCTGCGCCGGCAGCCGGAAGAACGCGGTGCCCGGGCCTGACGGGCAGTCGGCCGAGGACCAGACCTGCTTGGCGCCGGTCGTCTGGAAGATCGTCACGACCGCCTGCTTCGGACCCAGTCCGAACTTGCAGGTGCTGCCCGAGACGTTGCGGACGAGGAGTTCGAGGCGCGGCTTCTCGTTCGTCTCGTACTCGTTCTTCACGCTCTTGACCTCCCACTGCACCGCGCTCGCCGCGCAGGTGGGCAGCGGGGAGTCCGCCGGGACGGCCTGGGAGGCGCCCGTACCGCCGCCGGAGGAGCCGGAGTTGGCGCCGCCGCCCTGGTCGGGGTTCTTGGGCGTGCCGCCGCCCGCGCCGGCCGCGGAGCCGCCGCCGGTGCCCGACTCGGCCCGCCCGCCCGGGGCCTGACTGATCGCCGGGCCGGAGCCGGAGGGGCCGGGGGTGATCGTGCGGGTGGGGCCGGAGGCACTGCCGCCGCCCTTGCCGTTCGTACTCGTGCCGCCGCCACCGGAACTGACGAACCATACGGCGAGGAGCGCGGCGAGCGCCGCCGCGGACGCCAGAACAGCCCTCCGCCGCCAGTAAATGGAGGAGGGAAGCGGCCCGACCGGATTGCGCAGAGATCCCACGTACCGAACCTTACGAGAACTCGCGCCGCGATCAGCGCCCCACATGCCGCGCATCCGGCGCGTTTTGCCGATGATCATCTTGCGGTATGACGCCGGGGCGATGGGTTCAGGCCAGGGTCTGACGTGACCCCGACCAGGGGTTGAGTACGGTCGGTCACCATGGACACCTCCGGCCTCTACCGCGACATCACCGACTTCGCCCACGGCACTCCCCTCTGGGTGCAGTCCGCCTTCGAGGTCTGGACCGAATACGGTCTGCTGCTCTTCGGGCTCCTCTACATAGCCGTCTGGTGGCGTGCGCGCGGGCAGGGCGATCCCCGGGCGGTGTCGCGGGCGGTGCTCGCACCGCTGGTCACCGCGCTCGTGTACGTCGCCTCCGAGCTGGTGAAGTCGACCATCGACGAGGAGCGGCCCTGCCGGGCGGTGGCCGGGGCGGCCGCCTCGCTGGTGCCGTGTCCGCCCTACGGGGACTGGTCCTTCCCCAGCAACCACTCCGCCATCGCGGGCGCGGCCGCCGTGGCGCTGGCGCTGGCGGTGCCGCGCCTGGCGGTGCTGACCCTGCCGATGGCCGTGCTGATGGCCTTCTCCCGGGTGTTCGTCGGGGTGCACTACCCGCACGACGTGGGGATGGGCCTGCTGCTCGGCGCCTCGCTGGGCGCGCTGGCCGTGGCCCTGCTGACCGGGCCGCTGAGCCGGGTGGTCGCCGCCGTACAGGGGAGCGGGATCCGCGCGGCCGTCTGGTTCACCGGTCCGGGCCCCGCGCACCGCCCGTAGAACGTGCCAGGATGCCCCTGACATGCCTGACATGACTGCATCCGCCGAGACCGCCGCGTCGTCCCCCTCCCCGCTGCACGAACCCGTGATCGCGTGGTTCGACGAGCACGCCCGCGACCTGCCCTGGCGCCGCCCCGAGGCCGGCCCCTGGGGGGTGATGGTCAGCGAGTTCATGCTCCAGCAGACCCCCGTCAGCCGGGTCCTGCCCGTGTACGAGCAGTGGCTCGCCCGCTGGCCCCGGCCCGCCGATCTGGCCGCCGAGGCGCCGGGCGAGGCCGTACGGGCCTGGGGCCGGCTCGGCTACCCCCGCCGGGCCCTGCGCCTGCACGGCGCGGCCTCGGCGATAACGGAGCGCCACGGGGGCGACGTGCCGCGCGACCACGCGCAGCTGCTCGCGCTGCCCGGGATCGGCGAGTACACGGCCGCCGCGGTGGCCTCCTTCGCGTACGGGCAGCGGCACGCGGTGCTCGACACCAACGTGCGCCGGGTCTTCGCCCGTACCTCGACCGGTGTGGAGTACCCGCCGAACGCGACCACCGCCGCCGAGCGGCGCCTGGCCCGGACCCTGCTGCCCGGGGACGAGGCCACGGCGGCCCGCTGGGCGGCGGCCTCGATGGAGCTGGGCGCGCTGGTCTGCACCGCCAAGAGCCCGGACTGCGTGCGCTGCCCGGTGGCCGGGCTGTGCGCCTGGCGGCTGGCCGGGAAGCCCGCGCACGACGGGCCGCCGCGGCGCGGGCAGACGTACGCCGGGACCGACCGGCAGGTGCGCGGCCGGCTGCTGGCGGTGCTCCGCGAGGCGTCGGGGCCGGTGGCCCAGGCGCAGCTGGACGCGGTGTGGGACGAGCCGGTGCAGCGGGCCCGGTCCCTGGACGGGCTGGTGTCCGACGGGCTGGTGGAGCCGCTGGCGCGCGGGATGTACCGCCTGCCGCAGTCCTAGGGGCGCCCCCGGACCGGCCCCTGACCGGCTCCGGACCGGCCCCGCGGCGGAATCCGTGGCGGCCGGCCCCGGAATCCGCAGGTCCGCCGGGGGAACGCCCCGGCGGCCCGAAGCTGACTGACGCATTCCGTTTCGGTCCGGGAAACCCCAGCTCACGGGCACTGTTACACAACCTACGGGTGTCCGTGCGCCCACCGCAGGCTGACCCGCACAGTGCCGTGACAACCCCTCCGTACCTTCGGATCCGTAAGGCAGCGGATGACGCGGCGGGTGACGGGGACGGCAGCGGAGGCGGTCTAGATGGCGCACGGAGATGTACTCGAGTTCGAGGAGTACGTACGTACCCGGCAGGACGCCCTGCTGCGCAGCGCCCGGCGCCTGGTCCCGGACCCGACGGACGCGCAGGACCTCCTCCAGACCGCCCTCGTCCGCACCTACGGCCGCTGGGACGGCATCGCCGACAAGTCCCTGGCCGACGCCTACCTGCGCCGCGTCATGATCAACACGCGGACCGAGTGGTGGCGGGCCCGCAAGCTCGACGAGGTCCCCACCGAGCAGCTCCCGGACGCCTCCGTCGAGGACGGCTCCGACCAGCGCGCCGACCGCGCCCTGCTCATGGACATCCTCAAGGTGCTCGCGCCCAAGCAGCGCAGTGTCGTGGTGCTGCGACACTGGGAGCAGATGAGCACCGAGGAGACGGCCGCGGCGCTCGGGATGTCGGCGGGAACCGTGAAGAGCACACTGCACCGCGCACTGGCCCGGCTCCGCCAGGAGCTGGAGAGCCGGGACCTGGACATGCGTGCGCTCGAACGCGGTGACCACACCACGCGTTACGAGGGGCGGGAGCGGTGCGCGGCCTGAACGGCCAAAGCCTGAGCGGGAGAAGCTCGCTGGTACTGACGTCGGCGGGGACGGTCGTCCTCGTCGGCACAGTGCTGTTCGCGGCCGGCTGTTCCACCGGCGGCACCGGCCTGCGCGACGGCGGCCCCGCCCGCACGGAGTCGGTGGCCCGCAACACCCAGCCGACCGCCGCCCCCAGCGGCCCGGTGGCCCCGGGCCACTCCCCCGCCGCGGGCACGGCGAACCCCCTGAGGAAGGTCGACCCGGTGGCCCTCCTCAAGGCGGACCCCAAGGTCAGCGCCGAGATCAAGCGGGACCTCAAGCCCTGCACGGGCAAGGAGTACCCCGTCGACGTCAGCTACGGGAAGATCACCGGCAGCTCCGTCGTCGACATCGTCGTCAACGTCCTGTCCTGCGCCGACGCCCTGGGCCGCGGCTCGTACGTGTACCGGTCGGACGGCGGGAAGTACGAGAATGTCTTCGCCGACGAGCAGCCCCCCGTCTACGCCGAGATCGACCGCGGCGACCTGGTGGTCAGCAAGCCGGTCTACGGCAAGAGCGACGCCCTCTCCTACCCCTCCGGCGAGGACGTGATCACGTACCGCTGGAACGGGGAGAAGTTCGCCGAGCAGGACCGGGTCCACTCGGAGTACAGCAACGTCGGCGACGGCGGGGCCCAGCCGGCCCCGGCCGTCAGCCAGAAGAACTGACCGCACAAGCAGACGGAACGACCGGAGTGAGGCTGGGCATGGCCGAGACCCACGTGCTGTTCGTGGAGGACGACGACGTCATCCGCGAGGCCACGACCCTGGCGCTGGAACGCGACGGGTTCGTGGTCACCGCCATGCCCGACGGCCTGTCCGGACTGGAGTCCTTCCGGGCGAACCGCCCCGACATCGCCCTGCTGGACGTGATGGTCCCCGGCATGGACGGGGTGAGCCTGTGCCGGCGCATCCGCGACGAGTCCACCGTCCCCGTCATCATGCTCTCGGCGCGCGCCGACTCCATCGACGTGGTCCTCGGCCTGGAGGCCGGCGCCGACGACTACGTCACCAAGCCCTTCGACGGCTCCGTCCTCGTCGCCCGGATCCGCGCGGTGCTCCGCCGCTTCGGACACGCCGGCGGCACGCAGAACGGCGCCCACGGCCCGTCCGACGCGGACGACTCCGACGAGCGCGGGGTGCTGTCCTTCGGCGACCTGGAGGTCGACACCGAGGGCATGGAGGTCCGCCGGGCCGGCAACCCCGTCGCCCTGACCCCCACCGAGATGCGGCTGCTGCTGGAGTTCTCCTCCGCACCCGGTACCGTCCTGTCCCGCGACCGGCTCCTGGAGCGGGTGTGGGACTACGACTGGGGCGGCGACACCCGCGTCGTGGACGTCCACGTCCAGCGGCTGCGCACCAAGATCGGCCAGGACCGGATCGAAACGGTCCGCGGCTTCGGATACAAGCTCAAGGCATGAGAACCACAGCATGAGGCGTTTCACCCTGCGCACGGGGATCCGCTGGAAGATCACGCTCGCCATCGCCGCCGTCGGCGCCCTCACCGCGCTCGCCCTGAGCCTGGTGGTGCACAGCGCCGCCCGCGTGTCGATGCTGGAGAGCGCCCGCGACTCGGAACTGGAGCGGGTCCAGTACATCGCCCGCACCCCCGACGCCGGCCGCAAGCCCATCTGGGGCGCCAAGGTCAACGACCCCGAGCTCCCCGCCGAACTGCGCGAGAAGGCCCGCTCGGGGCGGCGCGGCACCTACATCCAGGAGACCCCCAAGCGGGCCCCCGAGGTGTGGGCGGCCGTACCGCTCGGCAACGGGCAGGTGCTGTCCATGCACCACCAGTTCCGCGAGAGCGCCAACATGGTGCGCGACCTGGACCGGGCCCTCGTCATCGGCTCCCTCGCCGTCGTGATCGGCGGCTCGGCGCTCGGCGTGCTCATCGGCGGGCAGATCTCCAGCCGGCTCCGCAAGGCCGCGGCCGCAGCCCAGCGGGTCGCGCACGGGGACCCCGAGGTCCGCGTACGGGACGCGGTGGGCGGCGTCGTCCGCGACGAGACGGACGACCTCGCCCGGGCGGTGGACGCCATGGCCGACGCCCTCCAGCAGCGGCTGGAGGCGGAGCGGCGGGTGACCGCCGACATCGCGCACGAGCTGCGCACCCCGGTGACGGGCCTGCTCACGGCCGCCGAACTGCTGCCCCCGGGCCGGCCCACGGAGCTGGTGCGCGACCGCGCGCAGGCGATGCGGGCCCTGGTCGAGGACGTCCTGGAGGTGGCCCGCCTGGACGGCGCGTCCGAACGGGCCGAGCTGCAGGACGTGGCACTGGGCGAGTTCGTGACCCGCCGGGTGACGGCGCTGATGCCGGAGGCCACGGTACGGGTCGTCGCGGACGAGATCGTCAGCACCGACCCGCGCCGGCTGGAGCGGATCCTCGGCAACCTCCTCGCCAACGCCGCCCGCTACGGGCAGGCGCCGGTCCAGGTCGACATCGAGGGCCGGGTCGTCCGCGTACGGGACCACGGGCCGGGCTTCCCCGAGGCCCTGCTGCGGGAGGGCCCGAGCCGCTTCCGCACCGGCTCCACGGACCGGGCGGGCGTCGGGCACGGCCTCGGGCTGACCATCGCCGAGGGCCAGGCCCGCGTCCTGGGCGCCCGCCTCACCTTCCGCAACGTGGCCGCCCCGGGCGGCGCGGAGAACGAGGGCGCGGCGGCGGGCGCGGTGGCCGTCCTGTGGCTCCCGGAGCACGCCCCGACGACGACGGGCAGCTTCCCGATCGTCCGGCTCCCGGGCTGACCCCGGGCCGGTATCGGTCCGGGGGCTCCCCGCCCCACGGTGATGTTCTAGCATCCGTGCCATGACTGACGGTACGGATCGCCCTGACAACCCGCAGCCCGGCCCCGCCTCCGGCGGGTACGGCTACCCCCAGCCCGGGCAGTCCAACCCCTACCAGCCGGAGCCCGCGACGGGGCAGCCCGGACAGGGCTTCGGGCCGCCGCCCACGGCGGCCGAATCGTTCCCGCCCCCGATACCCGAGACCTTCACCCCCGGCCCCACCCCGGACTGGCAGGCGATGGCCGACGCCTCCGAGTCCCAGCGCAGGAAGCGCCGGCTGCTCACCATCGGCGGCGGGGTGCTCGCCGTGCTGCTCGTGGCGGGGGGCGCGACCTTCTTCGTCCTGCAGGGCGGGGACGGCAAGCCGGACGACAAGCCGACCGCCTCCCCCTCGGGCTCCGCCACCCCCTCGGGCGGGTCGAAGTCCCCGTCCAAGAACCCCGACGACGACTATCCGACCCTCCCCGGCGAGCCGAACGTCCTGCGCGACTACAACGGCAAGACGGGCATCGCCCTGGGCCCGGGCGCCTCGCTGGGCGAGCTGTCCATGCGCACCGAGGTCCGCTTCAAGGGGGCCCCGGACTCGTACGCGCAGGGCGCCGAGGCGGCCGTGGACGTCACGAAGAGCTTCAGCGTCTCCACCCGCGCCTACAACACCACCGAGGGCGGCTCGCACATGGCGGTCAGCCAGGGCGACGGGGACTCGTACTCGTTCGAGCTCGGCTTCGAGGTCGTGAACGGCAAGAAGGCCTGGGTGTTCCGGGTGCAGACCGGCGACAAGGGCCAGGCGGCCACGGCCCAGCAGGTCGTCGTGGACAACGTGGACACCGTGAAGAAGTGGGCGCTGCTGACGGGCACCTACGACGCGGAGAAGAAGACCATCTCGCTGTGGGTGGACGACAAGCAGGCCGGCCAGGCGCAGGTCGCCGGCATCTGGGCGGGCCCCGGCCCGGTCCAGCTCGGCCGGGCCCGCCACCACGGGATCTGGAGCGCCTCGTGGGAGGGGGCCCTCGACCACATCCGGATCTTCGACCAGGCCATCAACCAGGAGCAGGTCACGGCCCTGAAGAACAACAAGCCCGGCAAGCTCAAGCCGGTCCACTCCTGGCTCGTCTGAGCCGGGGGGGGGATCAGACGGTGACGCCGACGTTCCGCAGGAAGGCCACCGGGTTGATCGCGGAGCCGTAGTTCGGCGTCGTGCGGATCTCGAAGTGCAGGTGCGGACCGCTGGAGTTGCCGGTGTTGCCGGACAGGGCGATCTTCTGGTCGAGGGAGACCTTCTGGCCGATCTTCACCAGGATCTTCGACAGGTGCGCGTACTGGGAGTACGTGTTGTCCGCGTGCTTGATCACGATGGCGTTGCCGTAGGCCGGACCGTCACCGCCGCCGTTGGGGCCGGCCTTGACGACGGTGCCGGCGGAGGCGGCGTGCACGGGGGTGCCGACGGGGACGGCGAAGTCCTGGCCGGAGTGCTTGTGCGCCCACATGCTGCCGCCCTTCCCGAAGGTCGCGGAGAGCGTGTAGCTCTCGACGGGCTTCTCCCACAGCACGGCCTTCGCGGCGGCGGCCTGGGCGGCCTTCGCCTGGGCCTGGGCCTGCGCCTGGACGGCGGTCAGCTCGGCGGTGGCGGACAGGTTGGAGGGGGCCTCGTCGGCGAAGGCGGCGGTCGTCCCGGCCCCGAGGGCCAGCGTCGCACCGAGAGCGGTGGCGGCGAGGGCGGTACGGGTACGACGGGTGCTGACGCGCTTCGCGGACATGCGGGGACCTCCGGGGCCGGGGACAGGATTCGGGCAAGAAAGATCCCGGCACTGCGGCCTGCGCCGCGACTGCCGGGCTTGCCCCACCTTGGTAACCCGCGCCCCCACCCAGACCCAAACGCCCGATTTACTACGCCCCCTCGTAGCCGCGCAACCCTCCCGCCCCCGGTTGACGTCCCCCACGCAGGCCCGACACAGGTACAAACCGGGACACGATCCCCTACGACACCACGTAGTAGGTCCGTTTTGTTCTGTGCGGCTTGTCACCGCCCCCAGGCCCAAAGCCCCACCCCCAAGGGCCCAAAGCCCGCAACCCCAAACCCCCGAAACCACTCCGCCCCCGCCGGCCGGTATGCCACTCTGATCGGCCCTTGGTGCGGGTAACGGCCCCAGACGGCGGCCGGCCGCCAAGCCGAGGGAAGCGCGTAGCGATCTGCCGCGTGGGTCGGCCCCAGGCTCCGCTTCGCCGGTCGGGGGCCGGATGTGTGGTCTGCCGTGTCCCGACGACCCGACTCGGCGCTGACACGGCCGCATGCCCGCCTTGCATCCGTCCCGTCCCTTTGGGGGGTCCCCCACGCCAAAAGGGGCGGCCCCGGGACCGATGGTCCCGGGGCCGCCCCTTTACCGCTTACCGCTTACCGCTTACGCGTTACGCGCCCTTCGACAGGTCCGGGCCGGAGCCCGTGGCCTCGATCGGGGGGAGGTCGGGCAGGGCCGACTTCTCCTCGCCGCGGAAGGTGAACTTGGCTTCGTCGCCCTCACCCTCCACACCGACCACCACGATGTGACCGGGACGCAGCTCGCCGAAGAGGATCTTCTCCGACAGCAGGTCCTCGATCTCTCGCTGGATGGTCCGGCGCAGCGGCCGGGCACCCATGATCGGGTCGTAGCCGCGCTTGGCCAGGAGCAGCTTCGCGTCACCGCTGAGCTCGATGCCCATGTCGCGGTCCTTGAGGCGCTCGTCCACCTTGGCGATCATCAGGTCGACGATCTGGATGATGTCTTCCTGGCTGAGCTGGTGGAAGACGACCGTGTCGTCGACGCGGTTGAGGAACTCGGGCCGGAAGTGCTGCTTGAGCTCTTCGTTGACCTTGGCCTTCATCCGGTCGTACCCGGTCTTGACGTCACCCTGAGCCGCGAAGCCCAGGTTGAAGCCCTTGGAGATGTCCCGCGTACCCAGGTTGGTCGTCATGATGATGACCGTGTTCTTGAAGTCGACCACTCGCCCCTGGGAGTCGGTCAGGCGACCGTCCTCCAGGATCTGGAGCAGCGAATTGAAGATATCCGGGTGCGCCTTCTCGACCTCGTCGAAGAGGACGACGGAGAACGGCTTCCGGCGGACCTTCTCGGTCAGCTGGCCGCCCTCTTCGTAGCCCACGTAGCCGGGGGGCGAACCGAAGAGACGCGAAACCGTGTGCTTCTCGCTGAACTCCGACATGTCGAGGGAGATCAGCGCGTCCTCGTCGCCGAAGAGGAATTCGGCGAGCGTCTTGGACAGCTCGGTCTTACCGACGCCGGACGGGCCGGCGAAGATGAACGAGCCACCGGGGCGCTTCGGGTCCTTCAGGCCGGCCCGCGTACGGCGGATCGCCTGCGAAAGGGCCTTGATGGCGTCCTTCTGCCCGATGACGCGCTTGTGGAGCTCGTCCTCCATGCGCAGCAGGCGCGAGGACTCCTCCTCGGTCAGCTTGAAGACGGGAATGCCGGTCGCGGTCGCGAGGACCTCGGCGATGAGCTCGCCGTCGACCTCGGCGACGACGTCCATGTCGCCGGCCTTCCATTCCTTCTCGCGCTTGGACTTCGCGGCGAGCAGCTGCTTCTCCGAATCACGGAGCGAAGCCGCCTTCTCGAAGTCCTGGGAGTCGATGGCCGACTCCTTGTCGCGGCGCACGCCCGCGATCTTCTCGTCGAACTCGCGGAGGTCCGGCGGCGCGGTCATCCGGCGGATGCGCATCCGGGAGCCGGCCTCGTCGATCAGGTCGATCGCCTTGTCCGGCAGGAAGCGGTCCGAGATGTACCGGTCGGCCAGGGTGGCCGCCTGCACGAGGGCCTCGTCCGTGATCGAGACGCGGTGGTGGGCCTCGTACCGGTCGCGGAGACCCTTGAGGATCTCGATGGTGTGCGGCAGCGACGGCTCGGCGACCTGGATGGGCTGGAAGCGGCGCTCCAGCGCGGCGTCCTTCTCCAGGTGCTTGCGGTACTCGTCGAGCGTCGTGGCACCGATGGTCTGGAGCTCACCGCGGGCCAGCATGGGCTTCAGGATCGAGGCCGCGTCGATGGCGCCCTCGGCGGCACCCGCACCGACCAGCGTGTGGAGCTCGTCGATGAACAGGATGATGTCGCCGCGGGTGCGGATCTCCTTGAGGACCTTCTTCAGGCGCTCCTCGAAGTCACCGCGGTAGCGGGAACCGGCGACCAGCGCACCCAGGTCCAGGGTGTACAGGTGCTTGTCCTTGAGGGTCTCGGGCACCTCGCCCTTGACGATGGCCTGGGCCAGCCCCTCGACGACGGCGGTCTTGCCGACGCCGGGCTCGCCGATGAGGACCGGGTTGTTCTTGGTCCGGCGGGACAGCACCTGCATGACCCGCTCGATCTCCTTCTCGCGCCCGATGACCGGGTCGAGCTTGGATTCGCGGGCAGCCTGGGTGAGGTTGCGGCCGAACTGGTCGAGGACCAGCGAGGTCGAGGGGGTGCCCTCGGCCGGGCCGCCTGCGGTGGCCGACTCCTTGCCGCCCCCGGTGTAGCCGGAGAGCAGCTGGATGACCTGCTGCCGGACCCTGTTCAGATCGGCGCCCAGCTTCACGAGGACCTGGGCGGCGACGCCCTCGCCCTCGCGGATCAGGCCGAGCAGGATGTGCTCGGTGCCGATGTAGTTGTGGCCGAGCTGGAGGGCCTCTCGGAGCGAAAGCTCCAGGACCTTCTTCGCCCGCGGCGTGAAGGGGATGTGGCCGGACGGGGCCTGCTGGCCCTGACCGATGATCTCCTCAACCTGCTGGCGAACAGCCTCGAGCGAAATCCCGAGGCTCTCCAGGGCCTTAGCGGCGACACCCTCACCCTCGTGGATCAAGCCCAGGAGGATGTGCTCGGTGCCGATGTAGTTGTGGTTGAGCATCCGGGCTTCTTCCTGAGCCAGGACGACAACCCGCCGCGCGCGGTCGGTGAACCTCTCGAACATCGTTTATCGCTCCTCAGAGCGGTCGGGCAGTTCGGGGTCGGTCCCCGCCCTGTCCTTCCGCATGCTAGTCCCGCGGGACGGGACAGCTCATTCCAACTGCCGACATCCGTCCACGGCTCACCCCCACGTCGGTGAGGAAAACCGGCTGTAAGAGCCGACTACTGCTCCAACCCGATGGTGCGAGACGATGTTCCCGCAGGCCAGGCAGATACCCGTCAGACGAGTACGCCGATGGCGAACGGAAGCCGCTCAAATCAGCGTGTCGCCCCGATCCACTAGGAATGTCTTACCCGTAAGGACTGACACTCCATGCCGGTCAGCACGGTTCCCTCCGCTACGGGCGAACACGCTTGTGTCCCGAATGTGGGACTCCGCTCCGCGGATGTTTACGTTCCGCATTGAACCGGGTGCACTGCGTAACCCGGCGGCACCACTCGGAGTTCATCCGTTCATGGCCGTCGTCAACACCGTGAACGCCGTTCCCCCGTCCATCGTTCCCCCGCCCCGCGTTCCCTCCGGGCCGGACACCCGTACCTGGTACGAGCGGGTGCTCGGATGGACCGTGGCGGCCGGGCCGCCCGTGCGGCTGGTCACCGGGATCCGGTTCGACGTGCTGGAGCTGCCGGCGGACGCCGGGGCCGGGCTGCTGCGCCGTCCCGGCCTGGCCACCGGTCCGGTGGCGCTCGCGGGGCGCGCGATGCGCTTCCTGGTCGCCCCGGGGGCCGCCGAGGAGCTGGACGGGCTGCTCGACTGGCTGGAGTGGGGCGGGGTGGAGCTGGAGCTCACCGCCCTGGGTGCGGGGGGCGGGATCACCGCCCCCGTGCCGCCCGGGCGCGGGCCGGGTGGAAACCCTCGGGGGGCCGCCGTCTGGCTGCGGCCCCCCGAGCCGGGGTGCGAGGCCTCTCTGCCTGCCCTGCCCGGTCCGGGGCGGGGCCGCGGGCCCGATCTCGTACGCCTGGTGGCCGCGGCGGCGACGGAATGCCACCGCGCCCGCCTGTGGCGGCGTACGGGTCAGCCCTTGGCGTTCTCGTAGGCCTCGCGGATCTCGGCCGGAACGCGGCCGCGGTCGTTGACGCTGAGCCCCTGGGCCTTGGCCCAGGCGCGGATCTCGGCGGTGTCGGGGCTGCCGGCCGAGGTCGCGGCACGGCCCTTGGCACGGCCGGCGGAGGCGCGCCCACCGGTGCGGCGGCCGCCCTTGGTGTACGGGTCGAGCAGCCCGCGGAGCTTTTCAGCGTTGGCGGTGGTGAGGTCGATCTCGTAGGTCTTGCCATCCAGAGCGAACGTCACGGTCTCGTCCGCCTCGCCACCGTCGAGGTCGTCGACAAGAAGGACCTGAACCTTCTGTGCCACCGGATTTCCTTTCATCGAAAATGCAGTACGCGGAAAGGAAACCGCTTTTGCCTGGAAAACACAAACCCCCGGGGAGAGGTTCAGGAGCTCAACAAGGCGGGAAACGTACGCGATTCGGACATAGGCCACGGGCGGCCGCGGCCTGGAATAGCCCTCGCGCCCGATCAGAGGTGCAGCAGCATCCGGCTGTTGCCCAAGGTGTTCGGCTTCACTCGTTCGAGACCGAGGAACTCGGCGACTCCCTCGTCATAGGAACGCAGGAGCTCCATGTAGACATCGGTCTCCACCGGGGTCTCGCCGATCTCGACGAACCCGTGCTTCGCGAAGAAGTCGACTTCGAAGGTCAGGCAGAATACCCGGCTCACCCCGATCCGGCGGGCGGTCTCCAACAACTTGGCGAGCACCAGGTGGCCGACTCCGGCGCCCTTCAGGCCGCGGTCCACCGCGAGGGTGCGTACTTCGGCGAGGTCTTCCCACATGACGTGGAGAGCTCCGCAGCCCACCACCTGGCCGTCGGAGTCGCGTTCCGCGACCCAGAACTCCTGGATGTCCTCGTAAAGGACGA
Source organism: Streptomyces sp. NPDC089915 (assembly GCF_040684675.1). Classification (NCBI taxonomy): domain Bacteria; kingdom Bacillati; phylum Actinomycetota; class Actinomycetes; order Kitasatosporales; family Streptomycetaceae; genus Streptomyces; species Streptomyces sp. NPDC089915. Next base: position 36,377 of record NZ_JBFBGN010000025.1, read on the forward strand.
CCGGGGCTTTGTCGAGGAGGATCCGCTGCTGTACGTACTGGTCCAGCAGGCGGCGCAGCGCCGGAACATCTCCGGTGCGCGCGCGGCGGATGGTCACTGTTTTCGCGTCCGAGGCGGAAAGGTCTCCCATAGGCCGGACGCTATCGCCCCGGCTCGCTCCGGTGCGCGCCGGAGCCCCCCTCTTCCGCGGGCGGGGCGGGGGGCGCGGCCGGGCCGGCGGCGGGGGCTTCCGTTCCGCTCTGCGGCTCGGGCTCGTCGTGCTGGACGATGCGCACGGCGTCGCGGAGGGCCTCGCGCTGTTCCGGGGACATCATGCCGAAGAAGGCGACGAGCGCGGCCGCGGGGTTGTCGCTGGTCGACCAGGCTTCGTTCATCAGTGCGGCCGAGTAGGCGGCACGGGTGGAGACCGCCGTATATCGATAGGCGCGGCCTTCCGCTTCCCGGCGGACCCAGCCCTTCTGATGGAGATTGTCCATAACGGTCATGACCGTGGTGTACGCGATGGACCGTTCCTGCTGGAGGTCTTCCAGGACTTCCCGAACGGTGACCGGGCGGTTCCACTGCCACACCCGTGTCATGACTGCGTCTTCGAGTTCTCCCAAGGGGCGAGGCACAGCAGCACGATAGTGCGGAATGGGCTGAATTGCCCGACTATTCGTTGTGCAACGCGCGGCCAATACCCGGGCGGCGGCCCTACTTCTGCTGCGTCGCGGCTTCCGCGCGGGCGAGCACGGCGTCGACGGCCGCGTCTTCCTTGGCCTTGTTGGCGCCGCCCTGGCTCTTCACGATCGTCCTCACGAGGAAGATGAAGAACGTGGCCATCACGATGGGGGGCACGAGCGCGGAAACGTAGTCCATGCCCCCCAGCGTAGCTACACCGCCTCCCGGCCCGCCGCCGGGGGCGGGGAGGGCTTGCGGCGCGGCGGGAAGACCTCGCCCGGGGTGGGGACGGGCCGGCCGGGGCGCGGGGGCTCCTTCGGGGCGGGCTCCGGACGGGGCCGCTCGGGGGCCGGGGTCTGCCGGCGCGGGGTCTCGGGGCCGGGGGCCGCGGCGCGCGGTTCGCCTCGTCCGCCGGGCAGGGCCAGCAGGCGGGTGCGGGGCGCGGGGGCGGCGGCCGCCAGCCGGCGGCGCACGGAGCGCTCCGCGACGCCCTGGGCCCGTTCCAGGACGGCCGCGGCGACCGGGTTGGACCGCAGGGCGCGCAGGGCGCAGAGGTCGTCGGGGACGGGCTCGTACCCGGCCGCGAGGGCGTCCTGGAGCAGTTCGAGGTAGCCCGAGAGGCTCCCGGGCAGGGCGCTTCGGTAGCGGGCGAGGTCGTCGAGCAGGAAGGCTCTGAGCCGGCCCGCCTCCTGGACCGCTTCGTCCACCGACGCCGCGAGGCGCAGGCAGTCCTGGACCTCGGAGGCCGTCAGGGGGGCCGTGGAGGACTGGAGGGCGTGGGCGAGGCTACGCCGGAGCACGTGCAGCTCGGCGGCGCTGAAAGCCATGCCGCCGCGGGATCCGTAGGGCGTGGGCATGGGCCGAAGATACGCGCTAATCGGACAAAATCCCCTGATGACGGGGGTGTGCGGCGCGGCGCGGCAGCGCGCCGCGGACCGCCCGGGATCAGCCGCTCTCCTTCACGGCCTCGACGAAGTCGGCCCAGGCGGCGTGGGTGGTGGCCATCACGAGGTGCGCGGGGTCGGCGCGGTCCGCCACCCGTACGAGGGTGCCCGGGGCGGCGGCCACGTAGACGCAGGCCTCCCCTTCACCGCAGTACGACGATTTGCGCCACTCGACCGGGGCGTTCGTCATGGTGTCTCCTCCGTCGTGGACGAGGCCACGTTGCCTCTCCAGCGGGACGCTACCTCCGCGAGAGTCACACTCCGGCCACTTCCCGTAAAAAAACGCCGTTCATGAATATCGCTCCGCCGTCATCCGCCCGTCACACGGCTCACTCGACGGGGAAGGCGTACGCGATCTCGTAGCGGGAGTCCGGGATTACGAGGTCCGCCGTCTCCACCGGGCGGCCGTCGGCGTCGAGGTAGGTCCGCTCGACCCGGGTGATCATCGCGCCGAGGCTGATCCCCAGCAGGTTGGCCTGGTCCTGGGTGGCCCGGGAGGGGCGCGGGACCTCCACCACGGAGGTGACCGTGATCCCGATGGAGCGCATCCGCGCCACGACCCCGGCGCCGCGCATCTCGCCCGCCTCGGGCAGCACGATCGGGGTCCCGGAGGTGATGGCGAGGGGCTCCCAGGACTCGGAGAGCTCGGCGGGGCTGCCGTCGGCCATGAACTCGTAGCGGGTCATCACGCACGGCGCGCCCGGCTCGATGGCCAGCCGGGCGGCGATCCGCTCGGGGGCGGGGAGCTGGGGGTGGGTCCGCGAGTCCCAGGAGGCGGCGATGCCGTGCGCGGCGGCCTCGGAGCGGAAGGTGTTGCCGGAGCCGGGGACCCGGCGGCGGGTGCGGAGCATCCGCATGCGGCGGCGCGGGGTGCGCACGTAGGTTCCCGAGCCGGCGCGGCCTTCGAGGAAGCCCTCGATGATCAGCTGTTCCATCGCCCGCTGGGTGACGCCCTGGCCGACCTCGTACTCCTCGGCGAAGCGGGCGCGGGAGGGGAGCCGGTCCCCGATCTTCCACTCGCCCGCCTCGATGCGGGTCCGGAGCGATTCGACCACCTGCAAGTACGGTGATTTACGGGGCATTCGGTCCGTCCTCTACCGTCTCGACCCTGCCGCCCGGGAGCGCGTGCGTCCGACGCCGACAAGCTAACCGATCAGCTTGAACCTGAGGATTCGGGATGACGGTGGGTACGGAACGCCCGCCCGCCGCGCCCCGGACGGGGCGGGCGGACGGGCGAAGTGCCGTGCGCTCAGTCGAAGTTGGGCGCGTTGCGCTCGTACACCAGCCGCAGGCCCATCAGGGTCAGCCACGGCTCGTGCTCGTCGATCACGGTGGTCTCCCCGAGGACGATCGGGGCCAGCCCGCCCGTCGCGATGACGCGGACGTCGTCCGGGTCGCCCTCCGGGCCCACCAGGTCCCGCGCCATGCGGTGCACGATCCCGTCCACCTGGCCCGCGAACCCGTAGACCACGCCCGACTGCATCGCCTCGACCGTGGACTTGCCGATCACGTTGCGCGGCCGGGCCAGCTCGATCTTGCGCAGCTGGGCGCCGCGCATCCCCAGCGCCTCCATCGAGATCTCGATGCCCGGGGAGATCACCCCGCCCACGTACTCGCCGCGCGCGGAGATCGCGTCGAAGGTGGTCGCCGTCCCCATGTCGACGACGATCGCCGGGCCCCCGTACAGCTCGACGGCCGCGACCGCGTTGACGATGCGGTCCGCGCCGACCTCCTTCGGGTTGTCCATCAGGATCGGCACGCCCGTCTTGACCCCGGGCTCCACCAGCACAGACGGCACGTCCCCGTAGTAGCGGCGGGTGACCTCGCGCAGCTCGTGCAGGACGGACGGGACCGTCGCGCAGATCGCGATGCCGTGGATCCCGTCGCCCAGCTCGCTGCCGAGCATCGGGTGCATCCCCATCAGGCCCTGGAGCAGCACGGCCATCTCGTCGGCCGTACGGCGCGGGTCCGTCGAGACCCGCCAGTGCTCGACGATCTCCTCGCCGTCGAACAGGCCCATGACGGTGTGGGTGTTGCCCACGTCGATGGTGAGCAGCACGGACTACACCGCCTCGCGCAGGTCGAGGCCGATGTCCAGGATCGGCGAGGAGTGCGTGAGCGCGCCCACCGCCAGGTAGTCCACGCCGGTCTCGGCGTAGGCGCGGGCGGTCTCCAGGGTGAGGCGGCCCGAGGACTCCAGGACGGCGCGGCCGGCCACGATCGTGACGGCCTCCTCGGTCTCCGGGACGGTGAAGTTGTCCAGCAGGATCAGGTCGGCGCCCGCGTCCACGACCTCGCGGACCTGGTGCATCGTGTCGACCTCGACCTCGACCGGGACGTCCGGGAAGGCCTCGCGGACGGCCTTGAAGGCCTGGGCGACGCCGCCGGCCGCGACCACGTGGTTGTCCTTGACCAGCGCCGCGTCCGACAGGGACATGCGGTGGTTGACGCCGCCGCCGCAGCGGACCGCGTACTTCTCCAGCGCGCGCAGGCCGGGGGTGGTCTTGCGGGTGTCGCGGACCTTGGCCTTCGTGCCCTCCAGGACGTCCGCCCAGCGGCGGGTGGCCGTGGCGATGCCGGAGAGGCGGCACAGGATGTTCAGGGCGCTGCGCTCGGCCGTCAGCAGGTCGCGGGTGCGGGAGCGGACCGACAGCAGCAGCTGCCCTGCCTCCACGCGGTCGCCGTCCTCGGCGTGCCGCTCGACCTCGAAGGCCTCCGTGCACACCACGGAGAACACCGCCTCGGCGATGCGCAGGCCGGCCACGACGCCGGCCTCGCGGGCCACGAAGTCGGCGACGGCCTCGGCCTCTTCGGGGACGGTGGCGACGGTGGTGACGTCGACGCCGCCGTCCAGGTCCTCGGACAGCGCCATGTGCGCGACGTCCTCGACCTCGATCGGGTCGAGGCCCGCGTCCACCAGCAGCTGGGCGAGCGCCGGGTCGAGGCCGGTCTCCTCGCCGTCGCCGCAGCCGCAGTCGTCGCCGCAGCCGCCTTCGTTCTGCTCGATCAGGGGGAGTTCGGGGGTGCTCACGGTCAGTGCTCCTGGCTTGAGGGGTGGGGGAACGTCTACGGGCGGGGGGCGCCGGAGGAGGCGTCCGCGTCCACGGGCGGGAAGTCCGCCGAGTCGGTGGGGGTGACGACCAGGGCCCGCCGCTCGGTGGCCGACAGCCGCACCACCAGGTGGCGGCGCCAGGCGTCGTCGCGGTCGGGGTGGTCCTCGCGCCAGTGGCAGCCGCGGGTCTCGGCGCGCCGCTGGGCCGCGGCGACCAGGACGCGGGCCACGCACAGCAGGTTGGTCGCCTCCCAGGTGTCCACGCCCGGTTCGGCGGTCTTCCCGTGGGTCTCCAGCTCGCCCAGAGCGGTCGTGTACAGGGTCTCCAGGGCCTCGGCGGCCTCGGCCAGGGACTCCGCGGAGCGCACCACGCCCGCGCCCCGGGTCATGATCCGCTGGACCTCGTAGCGGGCGCTCGCGGGCTGGAGCGGGCCGGTGGCGGGCACCGGTATGCCCGGGCCGCTGCCCTGCGGGGTGCGGGAGACGATGTCCTCGGCGATCCGCTCGGCGAAGACCAGGCCCTCCAGGAGGGAGTTGGACGCCAGCCGGTTCGCGCCGTGCACACCGGTGCAGGCGACCTCCCCGCAGGCGTACAGGCCCGGGACGGTGGTACGGCCGTGCAGGTCGGTGCGGACGCCGCCGGAGGCGTGGTGCGCGGCGGGCGAGATCGGGATCGGCTCGGTCACCGGGTCGATGCCGTGGGAGCGGCAGGCGGCGAGGATCGTGGGGAAGCGGTTCTCCCACATCTCGGCGCCGAAGTGCCGGCCGTCCAGGTACATGTGCAGGGTGCCGTGCTCCTGCATGCGGCGCGTGATGGCCTTGGCGACGATGTCGCGCGGGGCGAGCTCGGCGAGCTCGTGCTGGCCCACCATGAAGCGGACCCCGTCGGCGTCGACGAGGTGGGCGCCCTCGCCCCGTACGGCCTCCGACACCAGGGGCTGCTGGCCCTCGGCCTCCGGGCCCAGGAACAGGACGGTCGGGTGGAACTGGACGAACTCCAGGTCGGAGACCTCCGCGCCGGCGCGCAGCGCGAGGGCGACGCCGTCGCCGGTGGAGACGGACGGGTTGGTCGTCGCGGAGAAGACCTGGCCCATGCCGCCGGTCGCGAGGATCACGGCGGGCGCGTGGACGGCGCCGACGCCGTCGTGCTGGCCCTCGCCCATCACGTGCAGGGTGACGCCGGCCGTACGGCCCTCGGCGTCCTGGAGCAGGTCCAGGACCAGCGCGTTCTCGACCGTCTCGATGCCGGCCGCGTGGACGGCCTCGACGAGTGCGCGGGAGATCTCGGCGCCGGTGGCGTCGCCGCCCGCGTGCACGATCCGGCGGCGGTGGTGGCCGCCCTCGCGGGTCAGCTCTATCTCGCCGGTCTCGGCGGAGGTGTCGAAGACGGCGCCGGCCTCGATGAGCCGGCGGACCGCGTCCGGGCCCTCGGTGACCAGGACCCGTACGGCGTTCTCGTCGCACAGGCCCGCGCCGGCGACCAGCGTGTCGTCCAGGTGCTGCTCGGGGGTGTCGCCCTCGCCGAGGGCGGCCGCGACGCCGCCCTGGGCCCAGCGGGTCGAGCCGTCGTCGAGGCGGGCCTTGGTGACCACGACCGTACGGCGGCCCGCGGCGGCGCAGCGCAGCGCGGCCGTCAGGCCCGCGATGCCCGATCCGACGACCACGACGTCCGCGTCGACGGCCCAGCCGGGGGCGGGGGCGTGCAGCCGTATGCGGGTGCCGTCGTCGGCGCCCGGGGTGCCTGGGTTGCCTGTGGTGCTCACGCGTGTGCTCCGAACTCCAATGGGATGTTGTCGATCAGCCGGGTCGTGCCGACCTTCGCCGCGACGGCCAGCACGGCCTGCCCGGTGAAGTCGGGGCCGACGTCGGTGAAGTCCTTCGGGTCCACCAGTGCCAGGTAGTCCAGGACCAGCGGCGGCTCGTGGCGCCCCGCCTCCTCCAGGACGTGCCGGGCCGCGGCCCGTACGGCGTCCGGCAGCCCGGCGGCGCCGGTGGCGGCCGCCGACACGGCGTGCGCGTCGGCTGAGGCGCGGATCTCGCCGAGCCGGGCCAGGGCCGTGGCCCGCTCGTCGCTGGCGGGCGCCGCCTCGGCGCGGGCGCGCAGCGCGGCCTGCGCCGCGAGCCGGTCGCGGCCGGCGAACAGGGCGTGGGAGAGGGCGAGGGCGGTGTGCCGCTCCACCGGGGAGAGGTAGCGGTTGCGGGAGGACAGGGCGAGCCCGTCGTCCTCGCGGACGGTGGGGACGCCGGCCACCTCGACCGGGAAGTTGAGGTCGGTCACCATGCGCCGGATCAGGGCCAGTTGCTGCGCGTCCTTCTGGCCGAAGAGGGCCAGGTCGGGGCGGGTGAGGTGGAGCAGCTTGGCGACGACGGTGAGCATCCCGTCGAAGTGGCCGGGGCGGGTGGCGCCCTCCAGCCGCTCGCCCATCGGCCCGGCGGTGATCCGCACCTGCGGGTCGCCGCCCGGGTACACCTCGTCGGCGGAGGGCGCGAACACGGCGTCGGCGCCCGCCTCCTCGGCGATCGCCAGGTCGGCGTCGAGGGTGCGGGGGTAGCGGTCGAGGTCCTCGTTCGCCCCGAACTGGAGGGGGTTGACGAAGACGGTGACCACCACCTGCCCGTCCGGTCCGGCCTGCTCGCGGGCCGTGCGCACGAGGGTGGCGTGTCCCTCGTGGAGGGCGCCCATCGTCATCACGACGGCCCGGCGGCCGGTGCGGGGCAGCTTGTGGAGCTCTTCGGCGGTGTTCAGCAGCTGGAGCGGGCCGGTCATCGCTCCCCACCCTTCGGGTCGGCGGCGTCGGTGTTGCCGTGGTCGCCGTCGCCCCGGTCGTCGGCGAGCACGCCGAGCAGGTCTTCGGCGAGCTCGGGCTTGAGCAGACCGTGCGCGAGGGCCCGGTCGGCGGTGGTGCGGGCCATGGCGAGGTACCCGGCGACGGTGGCGGGGGCGTGCTTGCGCAGCTCGGAGACGTGCGCGGCGACCGTGCCGGCGTCCCCGCGGGCGACGGGGCCGGTGAGGGCGGCGTCGCCGGAGCGCAGGGCGTTGTCGAGGGCGGCGCCGAGGAGGGGGCCGAGCATCCGGTCGGGGTGCGCGACACCGGCGGTGCGCAGCAGCTCCATGGCCTGGGCGACCAGGGTGACCAGGTGGTTCGCGCCCAGGGCGAGGGCCGCGTGGTAGAGCGGACGGCTCTCCTCCGCGATCCACTCCGCCTCGCCGCCCATCTCGATGACCAGGGCCTCGGCGGCGAGCCGCAGCTCGTCGGGGGCGGTCACGCCGAAGGAGCAGCCGGCCAGGCGCTGCACGTCGACCTCGGTGCCGGTGAAGGTCATCGCGGGGTGCAGGGCCAGCGGCAGCGCGCCCGCGCGGCGCGCGGGGTCGAGCACGGCGGTCCCGTACCGGCCCGAGGTGTGCACGAGGAGCTGCCCGGGGCGCACGGCACCGGTCTCGGCGAGCCCCTCGACGAGCCCGGGCAGGGCGTCGTCCGGGACCGTCAGCAGCACCAGCTCGGCCCGCTCCAGCACCTGCGCGGGGCTGACCAGCGGGACGTCGGGCAGCATCCGCTCGGCCCGGCGGCGGGAGGCGTCGGAGACGCCGGAGACGGCGACGGGGCGGTGCCCGGCCTGCTGCAGGGCGCGGGCCAGCGCGGGCCCGACGCGGCCGGCGCCGACGACGCCGACGGAGAGCCGGGCTGGACGCTCTTGCTGCGGTGAGTTCACGCGGGGAATGCCTTCCGTTCCAGTCCGCGGGGGGTACCGGACGATACGTCGCCATGCTAGGCCCTCGGACCCGGGTGCCGCCGGTCAGGCCCGGGGGTGGGCGGCGCGGGACGGGGCGCGGGACGGGGCGCGGGACGGGGCGCGGGGCGGGGCGCGGGAAATCGTTCGGGGCGGGTGGGGTGGGAGGGGCATGATCGGGCGCATGACTGGTGTGACGGACGAAGGCGCGGGCGACGGCGTGGGTGACGGCGTGTACGGCGGCGCGGGCGACGGCGTGGGTGACGGCGTGGGTGCAGGCGTGTACGGCAGCGCGGGGGACGGGGGCGGCGTCGGGGGTACGGCGGAGACTGCCGACGCGGCGGACACGGCGGACGCGGCGGGCACGGCCGACGAGGCCGACGAGACCGAGGCCCGGACCCGGCGCGTCGTGGCCGCCTGGCGCGGAGCCTCCCGGAAGCTGACCCACAGCCCCCGGGAGGCGACCGTCCGGGAGCTCCTGGCGGAGCTCGCCGACGCCCCGTACGACCTGGACGCGCCCGGCGACCTCTACGGCGACGGGGTCGTCACCGAGCTGGAGCGGCGCGTCGCCGCCCTGCTGGGCACCGAGGACGCGGCCTTCTTCCCGTCGGGCACCATGGCCCAGCAGATCGCCCTGCGCTGCTGGGCGGGCCGCACCGGCAACCCGGTCGTGGCCCTGCACCCCATGGGCCACCCCGAGCGGTGGGAGGGCGGCGCCCTGTCCGCGGTGTCGGGGCTGCGCACCGTCCACCCGGTGCAGGATCCGCGCCAGCCGACGGCCGCCGAGGTCCGCGACCACCCCGAGCCCTTCGGCACCCTGATGCTGGAGCTGCCGCTGCGCGACGCCGGCTTCCTGCTGCCCACGTGGGAGGAGCTGACGGGACTCGTGGACGCCGCCCGGGAACGGGACGCGGTGGTCCACTTCGACGGGGCCCGCCTGTGGGAGTCCACCGTCCACTTCGGCCGCCCGCTGGAGGAGATCGCCGGGCTGGCCGACTCCGTCTACGTGTCCTTCTACAAGTCCCTGGGCGGCCTGAGCGGGGCCTGTCTGGCGGGCGCCCGCGGCTTCGTGGAGGAGGCCCGGGTGTGGCGCCACCGGTACGGGGGCCAGATCTTCCGCCAGTTCCCCCAGGCCCTGTCGGCGCTGTCCGGACTGGAACGGGAGCTGCCGCTGCTCCCCGCGTACGTCGAGCAGGCCCGGATGGTCGCGGCGGCGCTGCGCGAGGGCTTCGAGGCGGCGGGGGTGCCGTGGTTCCGGATCAACCCCGGGGTACCGCACACGCACCAGTTCCAGGTGTGGCTCCCCCACGACCCGGACCGCCTGATCGAGGCGGGCACCCGGCAGGCGGAGGAGGAGGGCACGGTCCTGTTCGGCCGCTGGGGCACGGAAGGCGTCGCCCCGGGCCTGTCGATGACGGAGGTCACGGTGACCCAGCCGGGCCTGGGGTGGACTCCGGAGGACGTCCGCGAGGCATTGAGGGGCTTCCTGGCCCGGCTGTAGGGGGCGGGGGGCTCGCGGTGCGGGCCCGCCATCGCCCCCGCGAGGGGCCGGGGGCGGATCGGCGGCTGCCCACCCGCCTCCCGGTCTGCGGCCCGGTGGGGCCGGTGGCCGGGGTACCGCCGGGCTGGGACGGGAGCGCTGGCCGGGACCGGGGGAGGGCGGGGCCTCAGCGGGGCTCTCTCAGAGATGGTTGGGGGTTTCCCGCCAGTCTCATCGTCCTTCCGCGTCGGGCCGGTCAGTCAAGAGCGCTCCTTCGTCGCGTCGCTTCGCGATGGCCTTCGGCCACCCTTGACAGACCGACCCGCCACGAAATGCCGAAGACTGCCGGGAACCCCCCAAAGGAACGGGACGGATGTAGATCAGAGGACCGGCGGGATCAGCGACCAGCCGGGCAGACCGGGGGCCGGCAGACCGGGCAGCCGACCCCCAAGACCGGTAATCGGCATCCGATGCCGCCCCATGCATCAGATCGCTACGCGCTCCTCATTTCTCAGCGGCCGCCGCCCGTCTGGGGCCGCTACCCGCACGAAATGCCAATCAGGCGGTCATCTCTCGCGGGCGGGCGCGTCAGATCGCTACGCGCTCCTCTCGTCTCGGCGGCTTGCCGCCGTCGTGGGCCACTACCCGCACCACATGACGAACAGGACCCCATCAGCCCCTGCCTGGCGCGTCAGATCGCTACCGGCCACCGATCGGCTGCAGACGCCGAGACGAGAGGAGCGCGTAGCGATCTGTTGCGCCCACCGGTCCCGAATGCCGCTCTGATTGGCATTTCGTGTGGGTAGCGGCCCCAGGCGGCCGTCGGACGCCGAGATGAGAGAAGCGCGTAGCGATCTGATGCGTGGGTTGGCACCGATTGCCGCTTGCGGCTGTTGGGGGCCGGATGTGTGGTCTGCCGTGTCCCGACGACCCCGACTCGGCGCTGATACGGCCGCATGCCCGCTTTACATCCGTCCCGTTCCTTTGGGGGGTTCCCGGCAGTCTTCGTTTTTCCGTGGCGGGACGGTCTGTCAAGGGTCGCCGTAGGCGATCGCGAAGCGACGCGACGAAGGAGCGCCCTTGACTGACCGGCCCGACGCGGAAGGACGATGAGACTGGCGGGAAACCCCCAAGCTGCTCTGAGACCGCCCCGCTGAGGCCCCGCCCCTCCCCCGGCCCCGCCGCACCGTGCCACCCCCGCCCAGCCTCCACCCCGCCCGGGCGGGTGGGCAAACACCGCCCCGCCCCCGGCCCCTCGCGGGGGCGATGGCCGGCCCCCGCCGCGAGGCCCCCTCAGCACGCCCTCGGGCGGTGGAGGAAGCGGGTCAGGGCGTGGCGCCAGGGGTGGGTGGTGGGGGCGCCCTCCAGGGCGGCTTCGAACTGGGCCGCCGTGCGGAGGGCGCGCAGGGTGGCGACGTCGTCGCGGCCCGGGGGCGGGGGCATGGGGGTGCCGTGCTGGGAGGCGCGGTAGGTGTCGATGAGGTACTGCTCGATCGCGGTCATGGATCCACCCTCACCCCGTCGGCCGCACGGCGCGCGTCGATTGACGGGAGGCGTCAATCGACGCCTCCCACCTGCGGCGGAACCCCCATGCCGCCACCCGGAGGGCCGCGCCCGAGCCCGTACCCCGAGGGGCCGGGCGCGGGCGGCGGCGGACAGAATGGGGCGATGAGCGTGACCATCGACATCGCCGGGCTCCCCGTGGAGCGGATCACCTTCGCGCCCTCCCCGCTCGCCGAGCTCTGCATGACGCTGCACGCGCTCTCGCAGCCCGCGCACCACCCCGGGCTGCAGTCCTGGACGAGGACCACCAAAGCCTCGCTCGACCCCTGCTTGGCCGAGCGCCTCCTCGAGGCCGATTTCATGTGGCGGAGTTCCTTCTCCGACATCTTCATGGCCTTCGCCGGCATCCCCGGCGGCAGCGGCCGCCCCGGGGCGACGCTGGCCGAGGAGCTGGACGTCCTCGACCGCATGGACGACGAGCGGTTCGTGCTGGCCGCGCTGGAGCACTGCTGGCTGGCCCTCTACAACGAGGGCGGCGCCCCCTCCCCGCTGAGCGACCCCGCCGCCCGCGCCAAGGCGCTGGAGACGGCGGCCGCGCGCGGTCCGGCGCGGCTGGAGTTCACGCGGCGGCTGCTGGACGACCCGTCCACCGTGCGGGTGTGGCTGCGGCGGCTGCTGGAGGACTGTGACGAGGCCTTCTTCGCCGAGACCTGGCGGCGGATCGAGCCGCGACAGACCGCGGACGTCCGGCACAAGACGGAGGTGCTGCGCCACCGGGGGCTGCCGGCCGTGCTGAAGGAGGTGTCCTCGGCGCTGAGCGTGGACGAGGCGCACACCCGGATCACCGCGGACAAGATGGTCAACGGCCAGGCCACCGCCACCGATCCGGAGGTCGGGCCGGGCCTGCTGTTCATCCCGACGAACTTCGGCTGGCCGCACCTGCTCGTCCTGCACGCGCCCGGCTGGATGCCCGTGGTCCACTACCCGCTGGAGTCCCCCGAACTGCCCGCCGAGCCGCCCTCGGTGGAGCAGGTGCAGCGCCGGATGGAGGCGCTGGCCCACCCGATGCGGATGAGGCTGTGCCGCAGCCTGGCGCGGGCCCCGTACACGACGAGCGAGCTGGCCCGGGTGTACGGGATAACTCCGCCGGAGGTGTCCCGGCACCTGGCGGTGCTGAAGCGGGCGGGGCTGATACACACGCGCCGTCAGGGGCGCTACGTGCAGCACCAGCTGGACCTGGCGGTGGTGGCCCGGATAGGCCCGGACCTCATCGAGGGCATCCTCCGCTGACGTTCCGACGCTGACGTTCCGAAGCTGCCGTTCCGAAGCACCTGACCGGCCCCGATCCGCCCTCCGGACGGTGGCCGGATTTCGCTGTTCCCTATCGGCGCGGACGTACCGATATCCGGATTTCACAAACCGGAAGCAGTGAAAACCCTGGCGACGGCGCCCGGTTGCTGCCTAACGTGCCCCCACCGCCCCACCGCTCGCCCCGCAGTCGCTCCTTGCCGTGATGCAGTGAAAGGATCCGCATGCCTTCTCGCCGTATAGCCGCAGCAACCGCCGCCATGGCGGCCGCGGCCCTCGTCTCCCCGCTGCTCCTCGCCGCGCCCGCCGGCGCGTCGAGCCCGCAGAGCGACGCCGCCCGGGGTGACGCCCTGGCCAGGAAGCTGGTCAAGGAGGCGACCGGCAAGGGCGCCAACAACCACCTGAAGGTCTTCCAGTCGATCGCCGACTACAACAACGGCACCCGGGTGGCCGGTTCGAAGGGGCACGAGCAGTCGGCCAAGTACGTCGAGGGCGTGCTGAAGGCGGCCGGGTACGAGGTCTCCCGCCACGAGTTCGACTTCGTGTACGTCGAGACCATCGCCGAGACGCTGAAGGTGAACGGCGCGAACGGCCGCGACGTGCCGCTCAAGCTGATGACCTACACGGCGAGCGGCCCGGAGGGCGGCGTCACCGCCCCGGTCGCCGTCGTACCGGTCGACGCGGACGGCTCCAACGGCTGCGAGGCCGCCGACTTCGCGCCCGGCGCCTTCACCGGGAAGATCGCCCTGGTCAAGCGCGGCGGCTGCACCTTCGCCGCGAAGCAGGCGAACGCGGCGGCGGCCGGCGCGGTCGGCGCGGTCATCTACAACAACACCGCCGGCGCCCTGAACGGCACCCTCGGCGACCCGAACGCGGGCAAGGTCCCCACCGGGGGCATCAGCCAGGCCGACGGCGAGAAGCTGGCCGCCGAGGCAACCGCCGGGACGGTGAACGTGACCCTCGACGTCCGCCAGTTCCGCGAGAACCGCAAGACCTGGAACGTCGTCGCCGAGACCAAGGGCGGCGACCCGGAGAACACGGTCTTCCTCGGCGCCCACCTGGACTCGGTCGCCGCCGGTCCGGGCATCAACGACAACGGCTCGGGCTCGGCCGGCATCCTCCAGGTCGCGCAGCGCCTCGCGAGCGAGCAGAAGAAGATCAAGAACAAGGTCAAGTTCGCCTGGTGGTCGGCGGAGGAGTTCGGCCTGCTCGGCTCGGAGGCGTACGTGGCCTCGCTGACGCCGGAGCAGAAGAAGCAGATCAAGCTCTACCTGAACTTCGACATGATCGCCTCGCCCAACGCCGCCTACTTCGTCTACGACGGCGACGACTCCGACAAGGTGGGCTCGGGCCCCGGCCCGGAGGGCTCGGCGCAGCTGGAGAAGCAGATCACCGACTTCCTGGACGCGCAGAAGATCCCGCACGAGGGCAGTGACTTCACCGGCCGCTCGGACTACGGCCCGTTCATCGAGGCGGGCATCCCGTCCGGCGGTACGGACACCGGCGCCGAGGGCATCAAGACGCCGGAGCAGGCCGCGAAGTTCGGCGGTCAGGCCGGGGTCGCCTACGACGTGAACTACCACGGCAAGGGCGACGACATCACGAACATCGACCAGAAGGCGCTCGACATCAACGTCGACGTGATCGCGAACGCGGTGGGCCACTACGCCTACGACCTGGCCCCGCTGTCGCAGCCGGTCGTCTCGAAGCCGACCACCGGCTCCGGCAACGGCGGCGGTCTGCGTCCGGGCCACGACCACGAGGCCGCCGAGTAGCAGCCGCGGCCGAGCGGTCGGCGGCGCGGAGGGACGGAGGGGCCGGCTTTCCCGGGGGGATGCCGGCCCCTCCGCCGTGCCCGTACGCCTCCGCCGTACGCCTACGCCGTGCCCGTACGCCTACGCCGTACGCCTACGTACCGGACGCGGGCCCCCGGAAGGGCAGCGCCCCCGCCGGGATGCCGACCGGCTGGAGCAGCCAGCCGAAGTCGCCCAGCCCCCCGCGCGCGGTGAGCTCGGCCGCCTCCCCCGCCGAGGCCAGGGCGCGGACGTAGCCCGCCGGGTCGGTGGAGGCCAGGGCCAGCGGGGGGCGGCCGCCCGAGACGCCGAGGGCGGTCAGGGCCTCGCGCTGGGTGAGCAGGGCCGCGCCCGGGCCCGCGCAGGAGTCGAGGGCGACGTGCGCGGTGACGTCGCGGCCGCCGTCCGGGACGGGGGCGACCTCGCGGCCCTCGCGGAAGCCGGTGAGGGTGCCGTACGGGGGGCGGTCCGCCCGGGTGTGGGCGTAGTCCACGGCCACCGCCAGGCCCCGGTCCAGGGTGGCGACGGCCGCCGCCCAGGCCTCGTCGCGGGCCCGGCCGATCTCCGCCCGGCCCTCCCGGTCCCCGCCGGGCCACCACCGCTCCAGCCAGGCCCGGTCGGCGGCCTCCAGAGGGCCGCCGGGGGTCTCCGTGCCGTCGGGGGCGACCAGGACGTACCGGCCGTCCTCGGCGATCTCCAGCGGTACGTTGTCCAGCCACTCGTTCGCGAACAGCAGGCCCGTCGTCCCCGCGGGCGGCGCGTCCACCCAGCGGATCCGGGGGTCCAGCCCCTCGGGCGCGGCCGCCCGCTCGACGGCGTACGGGACCACCCGCTCCGCCGTCGCCTCCGGCAGGGCGGCGAGCACCCCGGCCAGCAGCTCGCCCCGGCCGGCGCCCACGTCCACCAGGCCGAGCCGCTCCGGACGGCCGAGCGCGGCGTCCACCGAGAGCAGCAGCCGGGCCACGGCCCCCGCGTACAGGGGGGAGGCGTGCACGGAGGTGCGGAAGTGGCCGGCCGGCCCGCCGCCGCCGGGCCGCACGTAGAAGCCGCCGGGCCCGTACAGCGCGGCCTCCATGGCCGCCCGCCACCGGACCGGCTCCCCCGCCGGATCCCCGACCGGGCCCCTGACCCGGCCCCCGACACCACCCTGAGCGTTCATCCCGCCCAGGTTAAGGTCACCCTCCACCTTGGGGAGTACTCGCCCGCCACAGGGATCGCACCTGTGGTTGACTCCAGCACCTATCCCCTTTCCCTACTCTGGGTTACGTGCAGCGCCTCTACGACTTCATCCGCAGACACCCGACGGGCGTCGACAGCTTCTGGGCTGTCCTCTTCTTCGGGTTCTCGATGCTGAACGTCGCCGACCTCGGCGGGGCGAGCACGGCGCTGCGGCTGGCGACCGTGCCCGTCGTGGCCGCGCTGACCGCCGTCATCGCCCTGCGCCGCAAGTGGACCGGGCAGATGTTCTGGGTGACGGTGGGCGCGGGCGTCTACCAGCTGGCCATCGGGTCGCAGGCGCAGTTCTGCGACATCGCGATGCTGGTGATCCTCTACACCGTCGCGGCCTCGGGTGACGTGCCGCGCTGGGTCTCGCGCGCCGCGCTGGTCTCCGGGCTGCTGGCCTCCCCGCTCTACTCCCTGCGGTTCGGCGTCGACAAGGGGGCGAGCGGGCCGCAGGAGGCCCTGATCGTCGTCTTCATGATGGTGCCCTTCGCCCTGGCCTGGGTGCTGGGCGACTCGCTGCGCACCCGGCGCGCCTATTACGCCCAGCTCGTGGAGCGCAACCAGCGGCTGGAGAAGGAGCGGGAGGCGCAGGCCAAGGTGGCGGTGGCCGCCGAGCGCGCCCGGATCGCCCGCGAGCTGCACGACGTCGTCGCGCACAACGTGTCGGTGATGGTGGTCCAGGCCGACGGGGCGGCGTACGTCATGGACGTGGCTCCCGAGCAGGCCAAGGAGGCCCTCCAGACCATCTCCGGGACGGGCCGGCAGGCGCTCGCGGAGATGCGGCGGCTGCTGGGCGTCCTGCGCACGGGCGAGCCGCAGGAGTCCGAGGACTACGTGCCGCAGCCCGACGTGGAGCAGATCGAGGTGCTCATCGAGCAGGTGCGGGCGGCCGGCCTGACGGTGGACTTCGAGGTGGAGGGCGCACCGCGCAGGCTGCCCAGCGGGGTCGAGCTGACCGCGTACCGGATCGTGCAGGAGGCGCTGACGAACACGCGCAAGCACGGCGGCCCGGACGCGAAGGCGAGCGTACGGCTGGTCTACTTCGACGACGGGCTGGGCCTGCTCGTCGAGGACGACGGCCGGGGCGCCGCGCACGAACTGTACGAGGACGGCGGCGCCGACGGCGCCGGGCACGGACTGATCGGCATGCGGGAGCGCATCGGTATGGTCGGGGGCACCCTGGACGCGGGCCCGCGCCCCGGCGGCGGCTTCCGGATCAGTGCCCTGCTCCCGCTCAAGAAGAGGTGATTGATGTCCATCCGAGTGATGCTGGTCGACGATCAGGTGCTGCTGCGCACGGGCTTCCGGATGGTGCTCGCCGCCCAGCCGGACATGGAGGTCGTCGCGGAGGCCGGGGACGGCCTGGAGGCGTTGGAGGTGCTGCGGGCCACGAAGGTGGACGTGGTGCTGATGGACGTGCGCATGCCCCGGCTGGACGGGGTGGAGGCGACGCGGCGGATCTGTGAGCCGGAGGAGCACCCGAAGGTGATCATCCTGACCACCTTCGACCTGGACGAGTACGCCTTCTCCGGGCTGAAGGCGGGGGCCAGCGGCTTCATGCTGAAGGACGTGCCTCCGGCGGAGCTGCTGGCGGCGATCCGGTCGGTGCACAGCGGGGACGCGGTGGTGGCCCCGTCGACGACGCGCCGGCTGCTGGACCGGTTCGCGCCGATGCTGCCGACGACCACGCAGGAGCCGGAGCACAAGGAGATCGAGCGGCTGACCGAGCGGGAGCGGGAGGTCATGCTGCTGGTGGCGCAGGGCCTGTCGAACGGGGAGATCGCGGGGCGGCTGGTGCTGTCGGAGGCCACGGTCAAGACGCACGTGGGCCGCATCCTGACGAAGCTGGGGCTGCGCGACCGGGTGCAGGTGGTGGTGCTGGCCTACGAGACGGGGCTGGTGCGGGCCGGGGGCGGCCCGCAGCTGTAACCCCGGGGCCTCGGTGGCCTAGCCGCGCTGGACGTACTCGCAGGTGTTCGGGACGAGGTGGTCCAGGGTGGCCGCGTCGGCCAGGAGGATGTCGGTGTCGGCCGGGCTCTCGCCGCAGTCGATCCTGTCGTAGCCGCCGTTGCGGCTGATGATCGTGTCGTTGCCGCCGCGCCCCTCGAAGGTGTTGGAGCCGGGTGCGGCGTTCCAGCCGTCGGAGTCGATGAGCCGGTCGGGGCCGCTGCCGCCGATGAGCATGTCGTCGCCCGGGCCGCCGGTGAGGTCGCTCGGGATGGCCGTCTCGTTCCTGACCACGTCGTCCCGGTCGCCCAGGGAGGCCTGGAGGCGGGTCACGGCCGCCGAGTGCCCGCAGCGGATGATGTGCGGGTCGTTGTTGAACCGGGAGCAGCCGGAGCCCGGGATCATCCGGCTGGTCTTGTCCTCCACCTGGAGCCAGCCGCCGGGGGTGCTGAAGGTGACGGTGTTCGTCGCCCCGGGCTGCGCGGTGAAGACCACCTGGTTGTTGTCGCGCGAGACGACGGCGGGGGCGGCGGAGGCCGGTCCCGCGAGGACCGTGGTGAGGGCGAGCGCGGCCAGGGCGGGTGCGGCGAGACGGGCCGGTCGGGAGAGGTGCATCGGGCTGTCCTTCGGTTGCGGGCGCGGACCGGATCGGGGGTCCGTCCCGTGCGGCCCTACCCGGAGGGGCCGTCAGATTCATATGTTCGGCCCGGAGTTACCCCGACCGGCCTACGGCAGCGGGGGTACGGCCGTGCGCAGGTGGGTCAGGAGCGCGGCGAGGTGCTCCCACCCGGCGGGGTCCGTTCCGCCGCCCAGCGGGTAGTGCAGGGCGGGCCTGCGCTCCGGGCCGAGCCGTACGGGTTTCAGCGCCAGCGGCGGCCGCCGGGCGGCGGTCAGGGTGGCTTCGGCGACGCCGCGGGCGCCCAGGGTGTACGACACCGGCAGGGCGGGATCCGTGTAGCGGGGGGCGAGGCTGGGGTCGCGGCGGCCGGGGCCCAGCGCGACCAGCATGCCGATCAGCCCGTGCCCGCGGGCCAGGGCCTCGGCGAGCTCCCGCACCGCGTCGAGGGGGACCTCCTCGGCGGGTCCGTAGCCGAGGGACAGGGTGGCGTCCTCCTCGATCCCGGCGGCCGTGCGGGTCACGCGGACGGTGGCCAGCGCGGGCCGGTCCGGGTGTCCGACGGCGGTGACGAGGGTGGGCTCGGGCATCCGGCCGCGCGCGAGGTCGGTGAACCGGCGGGGTGACCAGGGCAGGTTGACGGGTTCGGCGGTGCCCCAGCCGGCCGGGCCCGCTCCGGTGAGGGTGCGCCAGGCGGTCTCCAGCGCGCCGCCGAGCAGGGTGTCGTCCTCGGCGGGCTGTTCCGTGCGCAGCTGCACGGTCAGCCGCCGCTCGCCGGTCCCGGCGGCGGGCCGCCCGAAGGCCTCGGCGGGCCGGGCCCGGCCCTCGGCGTCGCGGACGGGGGCGAAGGTGCCGTCCTGCCAGGCGAGTACGGCTCCGGACAGGCCGTCGTAGTAGCCGCCGGCGGGGTCCTGGACGACCCAGCGGTTGGGGGCCCCGGTCAGCACGGTGCGCAGCGGCAGGCTGATGCGGCAGTGGGCGGGGGTGACGAGGTGCAGGGCCGCGCCGTGGGCGGCGGTGGTGCGCAGGACGTCCGAGAGCCAGGCCGTGAGCGGGACGACCGGCCGGTCCGCGAGGACGACGGCGGTGGAGGCGGTGACCACGTCGACGGTGGGGAGGGCTCCGGGGGGTGCGGGGGCGGCCGAGGCCTCGGAGTCCACGGGGACGGTGGTGACCCGCCCGGCGCCTTCGGGCCAGACCGTTCCGCCGAGGACCTCGGCGAGGCGTCCGGCGACGGCCCCGGCCAGTCCGGCCGCCTCGGGCACGGCGGTGGAGGCGCGGGTCTCGGTCCACCAGAGGGGGGTGGCGGCGGGGGTGCCGAGGAGCCGTTCGGCCTCGCCGGGCACCTGGAGGAGAACGGGCGCCTCCACGGAGACCAGGGGCCGTCCGCCCGCGCCCAGCAGTTGGATGACGGCTCCGTCGGCGGTGGCGGCGGCGTCGAGTCCTGCGCCGCCGGCCGCGAGGGCCACCAGCAGGGCGGCGGTGTCGGGCATCTTCGGGGTGAGGGCGATGACGTCCTTGGTCATGGTGTCAGGGCGCTTCCTGGGTCGGCGGGCCGGCGAGGGCGGTCTGTACCACCTGGTGGGGGCGGCCGCGCCGGACGAGGGTGCCCCGGCCGGGCGGCTGGGCGCCGGCGTACAGCTGCGGGAAGAGCTGGCCCTCGGCGCGTTCGCCGTTCATGACGAGGGCGGTGGTGCCCGATTCGCGCAGGGTGGTCAGCAGCGGTTCGTACAGGGCGCGGGAGGAGCCGGCGACGCGGCGGGCGATGACGAAGTGCAGTCCGATGTCCTGGGCGGAGGGCAGGTAGGGCACGAAGGCGTGGAGGGGCTGCTGTCCGGCGGTGGTGAGGATGTCGTAGTCGTCGACGAGGACGACGATGCGCGGTCCGCTGAAGGCGGGGCCGTCACCGGGTTCGGCGTCGGGGTCGATGCCGTCCTCGGGGAGGCGTTTGTCGAGTTCCGCGGCGATGCCGGCGGAGAGCGCGGCGGCGGTCTTCGCGTTGTGGGCGTAGCCGCCGCGGTAGGGCTCGGGGACCACGCCGCGCAGCCCGCGGCGGGGGTCGTAGACGGCGAAGACGAGTTCGCGGTCGCCGTGGCGGGCGATGAGCTGGCGGGCGACGAGGGCCAGGAGGTTGGTCTTGCCGCAGGCGTCGTCGCCGAGGACCAGCAGGTGCTGGTCGTGGCCGAAGAGGTCGAGGAGGACGGGGGCGAGGACGTCCTGGTCCACGCCGACGGGGAGGCGGCCGGGTTCCTCGTCGGGGGAGGGCAGCCGGTCGGCGGGCAGCAGGGTGGGCAGGACGCGTACGGGGGAGGCGGGTTCGCCGTGCCAGGTGGCGCGGACGGTGGCGGCGGCGTCCTCCAGGGCGGCGGCGAGGCCGGCGGCGCCGGCGCGGGAGTCGATGCGGGGCAGGGCGGTCTGCGCGAACAGCCGGCCGTCGGTGAGGACCCGGCCGGGGGTGTCCGGGGAGATGGTCTCGGACAGTTTGCGGTCGATGGCCGAGTCGGAGGGGTCTCCGAGGCGCAGTTCGACGCGGGCGCCGAAGAGGGACTGGTTGGCGATGCGGACGTCGTTCCAGCGCAGCATGCCGGCGACGACGTGGACGCCGTAGCCGCCGCCGCGTTTGAGGAGGTCGGTGACGGCGTCGTCGAGGGCGTCGAACTCCTCGCGCAGGGCGCCGTAGCCGTCGACGAGGAGGACGATGTCGGTGGAGCGGAGTTCGGGGAGCAGGCCCTGGGCGCGCAGGGACCGCAGCTGGTCGACGGAGTCGATGGAGTGCTCGCGGAAGAGCCGTTCGCGGGCGGCGAGCATGGCCCGCACCTCGGCGACGGTGCGGGCGGCGCGTTCGCGGTCGGCGCGGCCGGCGATGCCGCCGACGTGCGGGAGTCCGGAGAGGGCGGCGAGGCCGCCGCCGGCGAGGTCGAGTCCGTAGACGGCGACCTCCTGCGGGGTGTGGGTGAGGGCCAGGGAGAGGGCGAGGGTGCGCAGCAGGGTGGTCTTGCCGGACTGGGGGCCTCCGGTGACGGCGGTGTGCCCGCCGGCGACGGTGAGGTCGAGTTCCCAGGGGCCGCGCCACTGCCGGGCCGGGTCGTCGAGGAGGCCGAGCGGCACCCGCAGGGGGGCGCGGCGCGTCTTGTCGAGGGGGC
Organism: Streptomyces sp. NPDC089915; assembly: GCF_040684675.1. Taxonomy (NCBI): domain Bacteria; kingdom Bacillati; phylum Actinomycetota; class Actinomycetes; order Kitasatosporales; family Streptomycetaceae; genus Streptomyces; species Streptomyces sp. NPDC089915. The sequence goes on from NZ_JBFBGN010000025.1 coordinate 57,776, forward strand.
CGGAGGGGCCGGGGCCCAGCCGCAGTCCGTGCTCGGTGACGGTCAGGGGTCCGGCGGCGGCGTCGAGGGGGACGGCGTCGGGGAGCGGGGGGAGCCAGATGCGGCGGACGGGCGGGGCGGCGCCTGCGAGCCGGTCGACGATGACGGAGAGCACGGTGGGGCCGGTCTCGCGGGCGGTGGCGGTGGGCGCGTCCTGGGCGGGGGCGTCGGGGCCGGCGGTGTCCCGGAGGGTGTTGAAGGCCGGGTAGGCCAGGGCGAGGGGCCCGGGTCCGGCGGCGTCGGGTCCGGCGGCCGGGCCCCGGTGGCGCCCGGAGACGTAACCGGCCTTGAAGCGGGTGTAGGTGGAGGTGTCGACCTTGAGGTAGCCGAAGCCGGGGAGCGGGGGCAGCAGGAAGGCGTCGGTGGTGTCGAGGACGGTGCGGGACTCGTCGGCGGAGAAGGTGCGCAGGCCGAGCCGGTAGGAGAGGTAGGTGTCCAGGCCCTTGAGCTTGCCGCCCTCGATGCGCTGGCTGGAGAGCAGCAGGTGGACGCCGATGGAGCGGCCGATGCGGCCGATGGACAGGAACAGGTCGATGAAGTCGGGTTTGGCGGTGAGGAGTTCGCCGAACTCGTCGATGACGACGAACAGGTGCGGCAGCGGCTCCAGTTCGGGCCGTTCGGCGCGCAGGACGGCGTAGTGGCCGATGTCGGCGACGTTCCCGGCGTCCTTGAGGACCTGCTGGCGGCGTTTGACCTCGCCGGCGAGGCTGGTGTGGACGCGTTCGACGAGTCCGGCCTGGTTCTCCAGGTTGGTGATGACCCCGGCGACGTGCGGGAGCCGCTCGAAGGGGGCGAAGGTGGCGCCGCCCTTGTAGTCGACGAGGACCATCGCGAGGTCCTCGGGCGGGTGGGTGGCGACCAGGGCGAGGACGAGGGTGCGCAGCAGTTCGCTCTTGCCGGAGCCGGTCGCGCCGACGCACAGCCCGTGGGGGCCCATGCCGAGCTGTGAGGACTCCTTCAGGTCGAGGAGGACGGGGCCGTGGCGGTCGTCGACGCCGATGGGGACGCGCAGGAAGTCGCGTTCACCCCGGGGCGCCCACAGGCGGCCGACGTCGAGGCGGGCGGGGTCGTCGATGCCGAGCAGTCCGAGGAAGTCGACGGGCCCGGAGACGGGGGTGCCCTCGGCGACGGACTCGGCGGACAGCCTCAGCGGGGCGAGCATCCGGGCGAGGCCCTCGGCGGTGGCGGGGCCGAGGGGGTCGGTGAGGCCCTCGGCTGCGGGGGCCTGCGGGGTGCGCAGGTCGTGGACGGTGACGTGGGTGGCGCCGGGGCCGTGGACGGTGATCCGTACGGACACCTCGTCGGGTTCGTGGACCTGCTCGGCGAGGAGGTGGAGGACGGTGGTGTTCATGTCGGCCAGGCCCACCGCGCTGTCGGGGCGCGGGAGTTCGACGGCGTTCTCCCCGTACTCGTCGCTGACGACGAGCAGCCGGCCGGCGAGCCGCAGCGCGCCCCGGTCGGCCAGGCCGCGGCGCACCTCGGCCGCGTACGAGGCCCTGCGGCGCAGGTCGGCGGCGAGGACCCCGGCGGCGAGCCGGGGCAGGTCGGGGGCGATCCGGCGGGCGGGGACGGGCCCGTCCTGTTCCTGCCGGTCGAGGACGTGGGGCAGCCACTTGGCCCACTCCCAGTCGTCGAGGCGTTCCCCGGGCACGCCGAGGGCGACGGCGACGTCGTCGGGGGCGTGCAGGACGGCGGTGTGCGTGAGCAGGGCGCGGGCGACGCGCAGGACGCCCTCGCGGTCGCCGATGACGCTGACGTTGCCGGCCCGGTCGAGGGGGACGGTCAGCGGGAAGTCGCTGGCGCGGGCGAAGCGGGCCATCAGGGCGCCGGCCTCGTTCAGCATGAACCGGTCGGGCGGGGTGAGTACGTTCGCGGCGCCGGCCGCGAGGGCGATCTCCTGGACGGCGACGGCTCCGGTGCCCAGGCGCGGGCTCAGGAAGTCGGGGTCGTGGCGGCGGCGTTCCCACAGCCGGGCGGGGTCCCGTACGAGGTCGTAGAGGGCTTCGGGCGGCGGGTTGAGGCGGCGGGCCTCGTCGCGGAGCGCCTTCTCGCGGGCGCCGAGCTCCTCGCGCTGTTCCTCCAGGTACTCCAGGTAGCGCTCGCGCTGGGCGCGGCGGGTGCGCTGGGCCTTGCCGCGCTGGGACCAGAACAGGGCGACGGCGCCGATCAGGGCGAAGACCAGGACGATCGCGCCGACGGCGGCGAACTGGCTGTTGCGGATGACGGTCATCATCACGACGGAGCCCATGACTCCGGCCATCGGCAGCAGGGCGGTGGCGGGGCTGCCGATCTTCCCTTCGGGGAGGTTCGGCGGGGCCTCGACGGTGCGGGGTGCGGCGGCGGCCGGGGGCAGGGTGGCGCGGGCCGGGCGGTGGACGGTCCGCTGGGTCACCGGGCGCCGCCGGCCGCCGGGAGGGCCACGGCCCGCTGGAGGGCCTCGGCGGCCAGCCGGACGGCGGCCAGCCGGGTGCCCTCGCCGAGGAGTGCGGTGCGGACGGGGCCGCCGGAGGCGAGGTGGCGGTCGTAGGGCAGGACGACGACGCCCGCGCCGGTGGCGGCGAGCCGCTCGCCGGCCCGCGCGAGGTCGACGGCCGGGTGCGGTGACTGCACGGCGAGCACCACGACGGTGCGCGGCAGGACGGGGACGGGGAGGGTGGCGAGCCAGTCGAGGACGGCGTGGGTCGAGTCGAGGCCCTCGGCGGTGGCGGGGGTGGTGAGGACGCGGGCGTGCGCGGTGTCGAGGGCGGTGCGGGCGACCTCGCCGGGGAGGGTCTCGCAGTCGACGACGGTGACCCCGAAGTAGCGGCGCAGCGCGACCGTGACGGTCCGGTAGGCGGCGACGTCGACCTGGGCGCCGATGCGGCCCTGGCTGCCGGGGAGCAGCCAGCCGCCGTCGGGGAGCGGGACGAGGTAGCCGGTGACGTCGGTGAGCTGCATGGAGGGGCGGACGATCCGGGCGAGGTCGGCGCAGGTCCAGCGCAGGGACTCGACGCCGAGCCGGACGGGGAGGGTGCCGAGGGCGGCGTCGGCCTCCAGGGTGAGCACCGGGTCGTGGCGGAGGTGGTTGTAGGTGCGGCTGAGGAGGGCGGTGACGGTGGTTTTGCCGGAGCCGCCGCGGATGCTGGTGACGACGATGTGCCGCCCGGTGGTGACGGGCTGCTGCACGCGCGCGGCGAGCCCGCTCTCGACGGCGACGGCCCGGGCGGCGGACCCCCCGAGCGCCCCGCGCAGACTCCGCAGCACCCGCCGCCCGGCGGTCTCCCCGTGCCGGTCCCGGCCGCCCCCCTCACCCCCGCGCACGGGCACGCTCTCGGGCACACCGGGGAACCCGACCCCCTGCGGGGCGCCGGGGCCGGGGCCGGGGTCGGTGGAACCCGCCGGGGCCGCGGTCCGCACCGGGGTCGCGGCGGGACCGCCGGGCGGCGTACGGACGTCGGCCGCGGCCGGGCCGTTGCCGGTCAGTTCGCCGAGTACCGCGGCCTGCCAGTCGTCCTGACGGTTCGTGTCTGACATGTGCAACCCCTACGCGAAGGTGCCGAGCAGCCGCCCGTACACGCCGAACACCCCGATGAGCAGCGGGAACAGCACGATGACCCCGAAGGACTCGGCGGCGTCCCCGAACCGGCGCAGCCGGACCCGTACGTGCTCGGGCGGCTGCACGGCCAGTACCCCGAGCGCCGCCAGGGCCAGCGCCAGCAGCACCGCCAGCGGCCCGGCCGCCCCGGCCCGGCCGGCCCACACCAGCAGGGCGGCAACGGTGACGGCGGCCCCCGCCAGCAGCAGCGCGACCACCTCCGCGACCAGCGGGAACGCCCGCGCCCGCAGCCACAGCACGGCGGCGACCGCCGAGGCGAGGGACACCGTCCAGACGTCGGGCTCCCCCCGCACGACCACCCCGGCCGCACCCGCCGAGACGGCGGTGGCGAGGGTGGCCAGGGCCATGCCCCGGTGGGTGGCGCCGAGGGCGGTGGCGACCCGGTACCGGCTGACCGAGGCCCCCCGCGCCCGCCGGTCGTCGAGCCCGGTGAGCCCGGCCGCGGCCAGCGCGAGCCGGGGCAGCAGCCCGAGCAGGACGACGGAGACCACCGCGAGGACCGCCCCGGTACGGGCGCCCGCGTGCCCCTGGGCCAGGGCCACGCCCTCCCAGAGCACCGCCAGCCCGGCCACCGCGGCGGCCCCCACGAACCCGCCCCGCCCGAGCGGCGTGCACCACCCCAGCAGCGCGAGCGCCACGGCCAGCGCCCCGGCCACGGCACCGAGGCGGCCCATGGCCCCCCAGTGCTGCGCGTCGGCCAGGGTCCACGCCCCGAGCACGCCGACCGCGCCGGCGGTGACGAGCAGCGCGGCGGCGAGCCCGGCCCGCTTCAGCCGGCCCGCCACGACCCCGGCGGCCCCGCAGCCGGCGGCGGCCGCGAGCAGCACCCCGGCGACGGTCCCCGGCGCGAACGCGGCCCGGGCGAACACCCCGGCGACCAGCGCCCACCCGACCATCCCGGCCCCGGCGGTGACCCGCCGCGCGGCCGGACGCCAGCGCCAGGCCCGTACGTCGAGGTCCTCGGCGGCCTCGTCGGTGACGTCGTGCACCACCGGCGCGGAGGGCACGTCCTGCACCCGCACGAGCCGCAGCACGGCCCCGTCCGCGACCCCGGCGTCCTCCAGCGAGGTGCCGTGCTCCAGCACCGACCCGTCCGCCGTGACCAGGTGGCGCAGCATCGGCTGCGCGGCCACCCGGTCGTCCAGCATCCGTATGACGTCGGGCAGCAGCCTCCCTACGGGCTCCCGGGAGGGCAGCACGAGATCCATCCGCCGCCGCTCGCCGACCAGGGTGACCCGGCTCAGGCCGGTACCGGTCCCCACCCCCGCGCTCACCACGCGCCCGAACCCCTCACCGGGTCCGGACCTGGCCGGGAGTGCCGATCTTGCCGATGAGGCGGTGCGAGACGAAGGACCAGCCGACGCAGCCTGCGCACAGCACGGCCGCGATCACGAGCCCGGCGACCGCCTTCCCGATCCGCTCGTCGGCCACCCGCCGGCCCCGCTGCGCCCCGAACAGCACGGCGTCGCGCAGTCTGCGCCGCCGTACCGCGACGGACTCCAGCAACTGGCTGTCGTAGTCCTCGGCCGCCACTCCGGCCTCCCTTCGCACACCGGCCCCGAACGCTAGTACGCGGCCGTCGGCCGCGCGCCCGACTCATCGGTTTTCCGCCAACCTCCCGATCCGGCGGGCCGCTTCGAGGGGGTCGATCCGGACGAGGCCCCGCTCGGCGTCGGGGTCCCGGCCGGTGGCGTGCCACCGCAGGCCGGGGCCGAGCGCCTCCGTGCCGAGCGCGTGCCGCCGCAGCAGCTCCGGGCCGCCGCGCTCCGGCGCGTGGTACTCGACCCGCCCCTCCGCCCCTTCGAGGGCGTCGAGCACGGAGTCCCCGAGCGCGGTGACGGGCCGGCTGCCGAGGAACCCGTGGAGCGGGCCGGGCCGGTACGTCACTCCGACGAGGTCCAGCGCGGAGGTCGCGCAGTCCCGGCCGAAGGAGCCGCCCCGCTCGTAGAACAGCACGAGCGGCTCGTACAGGTCCGGCAGCCCCTCCACCGCCCCCGGTGCGCGCACCCGCAGCTCGGCGAGGCGCACCGCCCCCTCACAGGTCCGCCGGATCTCCCCGGCGGGCACCCGCGGCAGCAACTCCGCCAGCGCGGCGGCCTGCCGCGCCCCGAGCTCGAACCCCGGGTCGAGGTGACGGGTGGCGTCGAAGAACGGCCAGGCCCCCTCGGCCCCGCAGGCCCCCGCCCACACGGCGGCCCGCCGCAGGTACTCCCACATCAGCACCCGCCGCGACCCGACCCGCTCGAACGCCAGGTCCCACCGCATGTCCCACTCCACGGCCCCCAGCCGCTCCAGCAGGGCGCCGGCCCCGGACTCCACCACGTACCCTTCAGCCCGCGAGCAGGGCCTTGGCCCGGACGAAGACGTCGTCGTCCTCCAGCTCGACCGATTGCGCTTCGATATCGGCCACGATCCGCCGCAGGACCTTCGACCATTCCCCGACGAATTCCAGCCGGCCTACCACCGCGTCACCGCGCTCGGCCAGCAGCGATTCATAGTTTCCGAGCGTGCTGTGCCAGCGGGCCCGGATCCTCAGCGATTCTCCCTCGCGGGTCATTTGCCATTCGGCCGAGAACGTATCGGATCCCCAGAAGACCTCGGTTTCCTTGAACTCCGGCCGGAGGATTTCCTCAAGAAGCGGAACCAGGTCGTCGATCAGGGCGGCGAGGTCATAGCCGTACGGCAGCCGGACCGGCACGAGATTCCACACGAGGATGGCGTCCTCGGCTTCGGATGAGTACATCTCACCGACCGCGTCGGCCATGTCCGCCGCGGACTCGCACCCCTGGACCACCGGGCAGCCTGCCTGGAGGGAGAAACCCATCGTCGTTCCTATCGCGTGGTCGGGTAAGCGTGTACCTTGCCGCTCGCGTACACCTTCACAAACAGGGCATTCGGTATACGAGTCGTACCGTCGGGCAGGTACTCGATGCAGCCGTGCCCCTCCGGAAGTTTGAAGAATCCGGTCTTACCGGGCCCCAGTTCAGCCGCGCGCTCCGTAGCGTAGTGGACGTCCGCCGGCGTCCCAAACCTTCCTTGCGCCTTGTCTTCCTTACTTGCGCGGGCCGGCCCTTCGGTCCAGTCGATTCCGTGTTTGGCACCCTTGAGGAGCGGTGCTTCCGGCTTGTATTTCACGCCGTTGACCTCAATACCCCGGCCGACCAGATCGATTTGCTTCTTCCGGCTGAGCCCGTCCAGTTCCGCCTGGCTCTTCATGAAGTCGGCCTGCTGGGCCTCGGTGACCGGGTGCGGGTTCTCGGAGTCGCCCAGGGGGTGCTCGTTGACCGGACCGCCGTGGTCTCCTCCCCCGCCCGGGCCGTCGCCGTGGCCCCCTCCGGTGCCCGGGGTGTCGGTGTGGTGGGCGCCGCCGCCGGTGGGGGTGGTGTCCGTGCCGCCGTGGGTTCCCGGGCCGCTGCCGGGTTCGGTGTGGCTGTTGTGCGGGGTGTGGTCTGCCGCGCCGCCTGGGGTGTGGGCTGTGGCTTCCGCCGTGTGGGCGCCCGCGGTGACCGGGACCGGGTCGTGCTTCGGGATTTCGGCCAGGGGGTGGTCGGGGCCCTTGGGGATGGCGGTGAGGTCTTGTTTGGGGAGGCCGTTGTGGTCGAGGAGTTGGTGGGTGGTCTTGTCGTAGTACTGGGGGCGGCCCAGGGCGTCGTCCGGGAGACGGACCGTGTCCTCCGGATGCGGGAAGGTGACACCCGGCGCATCGGCTTTGGGGAGGTCCTTCCAGATCACGTCGTCGATCTTCGGGAAGGCCCCGTCCACCTTGCCCAGGTTGGCGAAGAGGTCGCCGATCTTGACCTTGCCGATCTGGGCGGCCTTGCCGATGTAGGTGATCGGGTCGATGAGACGGCCCGCCTTGCCCGCCACGCTGATGACCTTCGCGGCCGTGCCGGCTTTGGCGGCGGCGCCGCTGCCGCCGGTGAAGACGGTGGTCAGGACGTTGAAGGTGACCGCGCCCGCCGCCCGCGCCGGGTTCTTGCCCCACTCGTCCCAGGCGAC
>NZ_JBFBGN010000026.1:0-63756 GCF_040684675.1 Streptomyces sp. NPDC089915
GCGCCCGGGGGCCACGCGGCCGAGTGGCCCCCGGGCGCGGCCGCTTTCGGGTGACTCCGCCGCCCGCCTGCGCCGCCGGTCCCGGCCGTCCGCGCCACGATCTCAGGCGGCCGGTCATGACCCGGTCACGAGCCAGCCGATCGGACCGGGCGCCGCCGCGCCCCGGCCCCGGGAACCCCGGGAGATCCCACGTGCACGTCCTCCTCCTCGCGAGCGCGTTCAACAGCCTCACCCAGCGGGTCCACGCCGAGCTGCGCGACCACGGCCACAGCGTGGCCGTCGAACTCGCCCTCCCGCACCGCCCCCTCGCCGAGACCGTGCGCCGCCACGCGCCCGACCTCGTCCTCGCGCCGATGCTGCGCACCGCGATCCCCGAAGAGGTCTGGTCCGCCCACCCCTGTCTGATCGTCCACCCGGGCCCGGTCGGCGACCGGGGGCCCGCCTCCCTCGACCGGGCCGTCCAGGAGGGCCGCGCCCGCTGGGGTGTGACCGTCCTCCAGGCCGAGGCCGAGATGGACGCCGGCCCCGTCTGGGCCACCGCCGGGTGCGCCGTCCCCGCCGTCGGCAAGAGCGACCTCTACCGGGGCGAGATCGCCGACGCCGCCCTGGAGGCCGTCCTGCTGGCCGTGGCCCGCTTCGCCTCCGGGACGTACGCCCCGCAGCGCCAGCACACCGGCCACGCCCGGCCGGCCCTGCGCCAGGAGGACCGCCGCATCGACTGGGAGACCGACCCCACCGAACGGGTCCTGCGGCTGCTGCGCGCCGCCGACAGCCGGCCCGGCGTACGCGACGTGCTGCTCGGCGCGGACTGGTACCTGCACGGCGGCCACCCCGAGGACCGGCTCCGCGGCCGCCCCGGCGACCTGCTGGCGACCCGCTCCGGCGCCGTCTGCCGCGCCACCCGCGACGGGGCCGTCTGGATCCCGGAACTGCGGGCCCGCCACGAGCCCGGCAGCCCGCCCGCCCCCCGCCTCCCGGCCGTTCTCGCCCTCGGCGACCGGCTGCCCCCGCTGCCCGAACACCCCGCGCCCCTCCACACCGCCTCCCCCCACCGCACCTGGTCCGACATCGCCTACCGGGAGGAGGGGCAGGCCGGGTTCCTCTCGTTCTCCTTCCCCGGCGGGGCGATGGACACCGACCGCTGCCGGCGCCTGCTCACGGCCTACCGGGCCGCCCTCACCCGCCCGACCTCGGTCCTCGTCCTCGGCGGCGGCCGCGACTTCTTCTCCAACGGCATCCACCTCGGCGTCATCGAGGCCGCCGCCGACCCGGCCGCCGAGTCCTGGGCCAACATCAACGCCATGGACGACCTGGTCGAGGCCGTCCTGACCACCACCGACCGGCTCACCGTCGCCGCCCTCGGCGGGAACGCCGCCGCCGGCGGGGCCATGCTCGCCCTCGCCGCCGACGAGGTCTGGTGCCGCTCCGGCGCGGTCCTCAACCCCCACTACCGCCTGATGGGCCTGTACGGCTCCGAGTACTGGACGTACACCCTGCCCGGCCGTGTCGGCGAGGCGGCCGCCGCCCGGCTCACCGGGGACGCCCTGCCGCTGAGCGCCGCCGCGGCCCTGGGCCTTGGCCTGTCCGACCGGACGGTCGCCTGCCCGCCCGACGCCTTCGCCGACGAGACGGCCCGCCTCGCGGCCCGGCTGGCCGCCCTGCCCGCCACCCCCGCGCGGATCGCCGCGAAGAAGGCCCGCCGCGAACGGGACGAGGCGCTGCGCCCGCTGGCCTCCTACCGGGAGGCCGAGCTGGAGCGGATGAAGCGCACCTTCGACGACCCGCGGGCCCCCTACCACGCCCTGCGCCGGGCCTTCGTCCGCAAGGAGCCCGCCCGGGAGACCCCGCCCCACCTCACCCGCCGCACCGGCCCGGCCGCCGCCGGCGTCACTGGACCGGCCGTACAGGACAGCGCACGCCCGCCGGGCCCCTGCTAGCAAGGAAGAGGTGCGGTCCGCCCGCCCCCTCCCCACCTCCCCCCAGCATCCCCTCCCGAGGAGGCCCCGCATGGATGCAGCAACGCCGGACCCGGCCGAGGAACCGACGGTCCACATCCTCTGGATCAACGCCGGACTGAGCTGTGACGGCGACTCGGTCTCCCTCACCGCGGCGATGCAGCCGAGCATCGAGGAGATCGTCACGGGCGTCCTGCCCGGCCTGCCCAAGGTCGCCGTGCACTGGCCCCTGATCGACTTCGAATGCGGCCCCGTCGGCGGCGCCGACACCTTCGTCGAATGGTTCTTCAAGGGCGAGCGCGGCGAGATCGACCCCTTCGTGCTCGTCGTCGAGGGATCCATCCCCAACGAGTCGATCAAGCCCGAGGGCTACTGGTGCGGGTTCGGCGACGACCCCCGCACCGGCCAGCCGATCACCACCAGCGAGTGGATCGACCGCCTCGCCCCCAAGGCGCTCGCCGTGGTCGCCATCGGCACCTGCGCCACGTACGGCGGCATCCACGCCATGGAGGGCAACCCGACCGGCGCCATGGGCGTGCCCGACTACCTCGGCTGGGACTGGACATCGAAGGCCGGCATCCCCATCGTCTGCGTCCCGGGCTGCCCCATCCAGCCCGACAACTTCTCCGAGACCCTGACCTACCTGCTCTACCAGGCGGCGGGCTCGGCCCCGATGATCCCCCTGGACGACAAGCTGCGCCCCACCTGGCTGTTCGGGAACACCGTCCACGAGGGCTGCGACCGCGCCGGGTACTACGAGCAGGGCCAGTTCGCCCAGACCTACGACTCCCCGCAGTGCCTGGTCCGGCTCGGCTGCTGGGGCCCCGTCGTCAAGTGCAACGTTCCCAAGCGCGGCTGGATCAACGGCGTCGGCGGCTGCCCCAACGTCGGCGGCATCTGCATCGCCTGCACCATGCCGGGCTTCCCCGACAAGTTCATGCCGTTCATGGACGCGCCCCCCGGCTCCCACGTGTCGGCGAAGACCAGCGGGGCGTACGGGGCCGTGATCCGGCGGCTGCGCGCGGTCACCCTGCACACCGTCGACCAGGAGCCCAAGTGGCGGCACGCCGGCGGGAAGCTCACCACGGGCTACCGACCGCCCTGGTGAGCGGACCCGTCATCCCGACCGATCCCACCCCCACCCCGTAGCGAACGAAGGGTCACGGCACAGACGATGGCACCGAAGACGAACGCGGCCGGAGACGGCAGCGGCCTGGTCGAGATGGCCTGGGATCCGATCACCCGGATCGTGGGCAGCCTCGGCATCCACACGAAGATCGACTTCAAGCAGAAGCGCGTCGCCGAGTGCTACAGCACCTCGTCGGTCTTCCGCGGCTACAGCGTCTTCATGCGCGGCAAGGACCCCCGCGACGCGCACTTCATCACCAGCCGCATCTGCGGCATCTGCGGGGACAACCACGCCACCTGCTCCGTCTACGCGCAGAACATGGCCTACGGGGTGAAGCCGCCCCACCTCGCCGAGTGGATCATCAACCTCGGCGAGTCGGCGGAGTACATGTTCGACCACAACATCTTCCAGGAGAACCTGGTCGGGGTCGACTACTGCGAGAAGATGGTCCGCGAGACCAACCCCGGAGTCCTCGAACTCGCCGAGCGCACCGAGGCCCCGCACGCCGGCGACCACGGCTACCGCACCATCGCCGACATCATGCGCTCCCTCAACCCCATCGAGGGCGAGTTCTACCGCGAGGCCCTCCAGGTCAGCCGGTACACGCGCGAGATGTTCTGCCTGATGGAGGGCCGCCACGTGCACCCCTCCACCCTCTACCCGGGCGGCGTCGGCACCATCGCCTCCGTCCAGCTCTTCACCGACTACATGAGCCGCCTCATGCGGTACTGCGAGTTCATGAAGAAGGTCGTCCCGCTCCACGACGACCTGTTCGACTTCTTCTACGAGGCCCTCCCCGGCTACGAGGAGGTCGGCCGCCGGCGCGTGCTGCTGGGCTGCTGGGGAGCCCTCAACGACCCCGAGCACTGCGACTTCACGTACGCCAACATGACCGACTGGGGACGGAAGATGTTCGTCACCCCGGGCGTCGTCGTCGACGGCAAACTGGTCACCAACGACCTCACCGAGATCAACCTCGGCATCCGCATCCTCCTCGGCAGCTCCTACTACGACGACTGGGAGGGCCGCGAGCAGTTCGTCACCCACGACCCGCTCGGCAACCCCGTCGACCCCCGCCACCCCTGGAACCAGCACACCATCCCCGCCCCGCAGAAGCGGAACTTCGACGACAAGTACAGCTGGGTGATGTCCCCCCGCTGGTTCGACGGCAAGGACCACCTGCCGCTCGACACCGGCGGCGGCCCCATCGCCCGCCTGTGGTCCACCGCCCTGTCCGGGCTCGTCGACGTCGGCTACGTCAAGGCCACCGGCCACAGCGTGGTCATCACCCTGCCGCGCACCATGACCAAGCCGGAGACCACCTTCGAGTGGCGGATCCCGAAGTGGTCCAACGCGCTGGAGCGCAACCGCGCCCGCACCTACTTCCAGGCGTACGCGGCCGGCATCGCCCTGCACTGCGCCGAGAAGGGCCTGGCCGAGGTCCGCGCCGGACGCACCCAGACCTGGGAGAAGTTCGAGGTCCCCGACGAGTCCATCGGCTGCGGCTTCACCGAGGCCGTCCGCGGCGTCCTCTCCCACCACATGGTGATCCGCGACGGGAAGATCGCCAACTACCACCCGTACCCGCCCACCCCGTGGAACGCCAGCACCCGCGACACCTTCGGCACGCCCGGGCCGTACGAGGACGCCGTGCAGAACACCCCGATCTTCGAGGAGAACACCCCGGAGAACTTCAAGGGCATCGACATCATGCGCGCCGTGCGCAGCTTCGACCCCTGCCTGCCCTGCGGGGTCCACATGTACGTCGGCGGCGGCAAGACCGTGAAGACCCTGCACGTGCCCACCGGCCTGAGCGGACTCGGCGGATGAGCGCCGCCGCCGACGCCCGGCGGGCGGGCGCGCGCGTCGAGGAGGTCCTCGACCGGCTGGCCGGCTCCGGCGACCGCGCCGCCTGCGCCGCCGCCGAGGAACTCGTCCGCGTCCTCATGGAGTTCTACGGAGCCGGCCTCGCCCGGATCACCGAGCGCCTCGGCGCCGGGGCGGTCGCACCGCTCCTGGACGACGACCTCGTGGCGAGCCTGCTCACCCTGCACGGCCTGCACCCCGAAGACCTCCCCACGCGCATCGGACGGGCCCTGCGCGCCGCGGACGTCCCCGTGGAGCGCCTCGGCTTCGACGAGTCCACCGGCCTCCTGCGGCTGCGCGCCCTGCCCGCCGAGGCCGCCGGCTGCGGCTGCGGAACCGGCTCCGCCGACGCCGCCCGCGCGGCCCTGGAGGACGCCCTGGCCTGCTTCGCCCCGGAGGTGACCGGCGTCGACCTGGAGACGGCCGCGCCCCCGGCGCCCCTGCTCCAGATCGGCACCCGCCCCCACACCCCGGCCCGGGTGCCGTGACGGGCCCCCGCCCGCAGGGGCTGCGCCGGTTCACCGGCCCCCGCCCGCCCCGCCCCGAACACTGCGAACTGTGCGGGACGCCCGTCCCCCCGGACGGCCACCGCCACCTCGTGGAGACCGAGAAGCGGGCCCTGGTGTGCGCCTGCACCGCCTGCGCCCTGCTGTTCGACGGGCCGGCCGCCCGCACGGGCCGCTACCGCGCCGTCCCCGACCGCTACCTCAGCGACCCCGCCCACCGGCTCGACGCCGCCGCCTGGGAGCGGCTGCGCATCCCCGTCGGCGTGGCCTTCCTCTTCCGCAACGCCGCCCTCGGCCGGCTGGTCGCCCTCTACCCCAGCCCGGCCGGCGCCACCGAGAGCGAACTCGACCCGGACACCTGGCAGTCCGTACTCGGCGCCGGACGGCTCGCGGCACTCCTCGAACCCGACGTGGAGGCCCTCCTGCTGCACCACACGCCCGGCCGCACCACCTGCCACCTCGTCCCCATCGACCTCTGCTACGAACTGGTCGGACGGATGCGGCTGCTGTGGCGCGGCTTCGACGGCGGCGCCGAGGCCCGGGCCGCCCTCGACGCCCTCTTCGCGCACGTCGAGGCCCGCGCCAAGATCCTCGCGGAGGCCGGCCCCTCATGACGGACCTCACCTTCACCTGCACCGGGGTGCGCGCCGACCCCTACGCCGCCGGACCCACCCTGGTCCTGCGGCTGCGGATCACCGCCCCGCCCGGCACCCGGGTCCACGCCCTCGCCCTGCGCTGCCAGATCCGCATCGAACCGGCCGCCCGGCGCGGCTACGGCCCCGACGAGGCCGAGGCCCTCGCCGACCTGTTCGGCGACCGCTCCCGCTGGGGGAGCACCCTGCGGCCGGTGCAGTTCGCCCACGTCGGCCTGACGGTGCCCGGGTTCACCGGCGAGACCGAGACCGACCTCGTCATCCCCTGCACCTACGACATGGACGTCGCCTCCACCCGTTACTTCAACGCCCTGCGCGACGGCGAGGTCCCACTGCTGCTGCTCTTCTCCGGCACCGCCTTCACCGGAGCCGGCGGCTTCCACGTCGAACCCGTGCCCTGGGACCGCGAGGCCACCTGCCGGATGCCGGTCGCCGTCTGGCACGAGATGGTCGAACAGCACTTCCCCGGCTGCGGATGGCTGCGGCTGCCCCGCGACACCATGGCCGAACTGCTCGCCTTCCGTTCCCGCCACGCCCTCGCCTCCTGGGAGACCACCCTGCGCGCCCTGCTGGACGCCGCCGAACCCGCGCCGCCCCCGCTCCCGCTGCCGGGGGCCCCGGCGCCCCGCGTCACCGAGAGGGCGGCCCCGTGACCACGACCGCCCCCGCCGCCGCCGGCGCCGACCGCGCCGGACGGCGCTTCGCCGCCGCCCGCCAGGTGGCGGACGCCGTCCTCTTCGAGGGCTACGTCCTCTACCCCTACCGGGCCTCCGCAGCCAAGAACCGGATGCGCTGGCAGTTCGGCGTCCTCGTCCCGCCCGCCTGGGCCCCCGCCCAGGGCGAACACAGCCTCCAGCGCACCGAGATCCTGATGGAACCGCGCGGCGCCGCGACCCTCTCCCTCGAACTGCGCTTCCTGCACGCCCAGCGGCGCACCGTCCAACAGGCCCGCGAAGACGGCACGTTCGCCGAGGTCGCCGAACTCCACCTGCCCGACCGGGTCCTGGTCCCCTGGGACGAGGGCACCGAGGAACGGGTCGAACTGCGCGTCGCCGTACCCGAACTGACGCACAAGGAGATCGTCCTCCCCTTCCGCCGCCCCGCCCGCGAGGAGACCGAACCGGTCCTCGACGAGCAGGGCCGGACCATCGGCCGCCTGCTGCGGCGCACCGAGGAGGTCGAAGGAATCGTACGGCTGCACGCCGAGGAACCGGACGGCCCCTACCGGGTCCTGAAACTCACCGCCGTCGTCGAGAACACCAGCCCCTGGACCCCGCAGGCCTCCGGCGCCGCCCGAGAGGAGGCCCTGCCCCGCTCCCTCGTCGCCGCCCACCTCCTGCTGGGACTCAGCCCCGGCTCCTTCCTGTCCATGACCGACCCGCCCGAATGGGCCCGGCCCGCCGTCGCCGGCTGCGCCAACCTCCACACCTGGCCGGTCCTGGCCGGCGAGGACGGCCGCGCCGACGTGGTCCTCTCCTCCCCGATCATCCTGGAGGACCACCCCGCCATCGCCCCCGAGAGCGCCGGGGCCATGTACGACGCCACCGAGATCGACGAGATCCTCGCCCTGCGCACCGCCGCCCTGACCGACGCGGAGAAGCGCGAGGCGCGCGGAACGGACCCGCGCGCGGCCGCCGTCGTCGACCTCGCCGACACCCTGCCGCCCGAGGTGCTGGAACGGCTGCACGGAGCGGTGCGCTCCCTGCGCGCGGCCACCGCCGGGGACACCCCCGAAGAGCCCCCGCCGGACACCCTGTTCACCCCCGGGGAGCCGTGGTGGGACCCGGCCTCGGCGGCGCTGCCCGGGCCCGTGAGCGTCCTCGTCGACGGCACGCCCGTCGGCCCCGGCAGCCGGGTGCTGCTGCGCCCGGGGCTGCGCCGCACCGACGCCCAGGACCTCTTCCTCCAGGGCCGCGCCGCCCGCGTCGAGGAGGTCCTGCACGACGTCGACGGGGGAGTCCACCTCGCCGTCACCGTGGAGGGCGACCCGGGCGCCGACATCCGCCGCGAACAGGGCCGGTTCCTGTACTTCCAGCCCGACGAGGTCACCGCCCTGGAGGAGGCGTGAGCGGCCGCGTGCTGGTCGCCGGCATCGGCAACGTCTTCCTCGGCGACGACGGCTTCGGAGTCGAGGCGGTACGGGCCCTGTCCGCGCACCCCCTGCCCGGCCACGTGGAGGCCGCCGACTTCGGCGTGCGCGGGGTCCACCTCGCCTACCAGCTCCTCGACGGCTACGACACCCTCGTCCTGGTCGACGCCACCGAACGCGGCGGCGCCCCCGGCACCCTGTACCTGATCGAGGCCACCGGCGCCGCCCCGGCGGGCGGCGGCCGCCCCGTACTCGACGGCCACCACATGTCCCCCGACGCGGTCCTCGGACTGCTGGGCACCCTGTGCGCCGGCACCGGCTCCACCCCGCCCCGGCACATCTACGTCGTCGGGTGCGAACCGGCCTGCGTGGAGGAGGGCCTCGGGCTGAGCGCCCCCGTCGCGGCCGCCGTGCCCGAAGCCGTGCTGATGCTCCTTGACCTCCTGCGGGCCGGGGCGGCGGAGCCCGGAACGGACGCAGGCGACCGGTGCGAACTCGCGAACTGAGGAGAACCCCATGAAGAAGGCCCTCGTCTGCGGAGCCGCGGCCCTGGCCCTGGCCGCCGTACTCGCGCAGGCCCTCCCCGACATCAAGCGCTACCTGCGGATCCGCCGTATGTGACCCGCGCGTCCGAACGGAGTACGGGGCGGGCGGCGCGTCGGCGCGCCCGCCTCCGCCGTCCCCGCCCGGCCGCTGTAATGAGGCCCGGCAGGACGGAGTCCGATGCACGAGATGTCGATCGCCATGGCCGTCGTGGACCAGGTGACGGAGGCGGCGCAGGCCGGAGCGGCACGCTCCGTCAGCCGCGTGGAGCTGGAGATCGGGGAACTGGCCGGCGTCGTCCCCGACGCGCTGGCGTTCTCCTTCGAACTCGCCCGCACCGCGACCCCCCTCGACGGCGCCGAGCTCGTCACCCACAGCGTGGCGGCCCGCGCCCGCTGCGGGTCCTGCGCGGGGGAGTGGGCCGTCGGCATGCCCCCCGACCTGTGCTGTCCCGGCTGCGGGCAGGCGACCGCCGTGGAGCTCCTGTCGGGGCGCGAGCTGCGGATCCTCCGCGTGGTCTGGGACGACGCCCTCGAACCGATCCCCGAGGAGGCCTGACCGTGTGCCGAGAGGTCGAACTGCGCCAAGCGGTGCTCGCCAAGAACGACGGGGCCGCTCAGGCCCTGCGCAGCGAACTCGCCGCCCGGGGAACGGCGGTGGTCAACCTGCTCTCCAGCCCCGGCAGCGGCAAGACGGCCCTGCTGGAACGCGAACTGACGCTCGCCCGCGCGCGCGGCGTGTCCGTCGCCGCCCTCACCGCCGACCTGGCGACGGAGAACGACGCGACCCGGCTGGCCCGTTCGGGCGCCCCGGTCAAGCAGGTCCTCACCGACGGACTGTGCCACCTCGAAGCCGGCATGCTGGGACGCCACCTGGACGGCTGGCTCCCGCCCGACACCCGCATCCTGTTCGTCGAGAACGTCGGCAACCTGGTCTGCCCGGCCTCCTACGACCTCGGCGAGTCCCTGCGCGTGGTCCTGGCCTCGGTGACCGAGGGCGAGGACAAGCCCCTGAAGTACCCGACCGCCTTCGGGCTGGCCCAGCTGGTGGTCATCACCAAGACCGACATCGCGGAGGCCGTCGAGTTCGACGAGGAGACCTTCCGCGCCAACGTCCGCAGGGTCAACCCCGGGGTGCGGATCCTGCGCACCTCCTCCCGTTCGACCGAGGGGACGGGCCTCCTGCTCGACCACGCCATGGCCGTCGCCGGCGGCACCCGCGCCCACACCCCCGTGATGTCCCGGCAGCCCCGGGCCCCCCACACCCACGAGCACGAGCACGGTCACGACCACGCGCCCGCGGGGCCCCCGGCGGCGGTCGACGGCCCGGCGGCGGACGGCCCCGCCGGACCCCCGCCCCCGGCCCCGGTCCACCCGCACCGGCACCCCCACCCGGCCCCCGCCACCACGGCCGGGCCGCACTGATGGAGGCCGCGGAACGCCGCCGCGTCACCGTCCGGGGGGTGGTCCAGGGCGTCGGGTTCCGCCCGTACGTGTACACCCGCGCCACCAACCTCGGCCTCGCCGGCCACGTCACCAACACCCCCGAAGGCGTGGTCGCCGAGGTCGAGGGCCCCCCGTCGGCGGTGGCGGCGTTCTGCGAGCGGCTGGCGGCCGACGCCCCGCCGCTGGCCGTCGTCGACACCGTCGACCACCGCACGGTCCCCCTCGCGGGCGGCGCCGGCTTCACCATCGTCGCCTCCCGCACCGGCGGCCCGCCCCGCACCCTGGTCTCCCCGGACACCGCCACCTGCGCCGACTGCCTCGCCGAACTCGCGGACCCGGCCGACCGCCGCCACCGCCACCCCTTCATCACCTGCACCCACTGCGGACCCCGCTTCACCATCGTCACCGGGCTGCCCTACGACCGGGCCCACACCACCATGGCCCGCTTCCCGATGTGCCCCGACTGCGCCCGCGAGTACGCCGACCCGGCCGACCGCCGCTTCCACGCCCAGCCCGTCGCCTGCCCCGCCTGCGGCCCCCGGCTCCGGCTCCTCACCGGCGCCCCGCCCCGCGAGACGGCCTGCGCCGACCCCGTCGCGGAGGCCCGCGCGCTGCTGGCCGGCGGGGCCGTTCTCGCGGTGAAGGGGCTCGGCGGCTACCACCTCGCCTGCGACGCCGGCAACGCCCGCGCCGTGGCCGCGCTGCGCGCCCGCAAGGAACGCGGGGACAAGCCCTTCGCCCTGATGGCCCGCGACCTGGAGGACGTCGAACGCCTCGCCGTGCTCGGCCCCGAGGAGCGGGAGCTGCTCACCGGAGCGGTCCGCCCGGTGGTCCTGCTGCGCCGCCGCGCCGCCACCGCCCCCGGCCTCGCCGACGCCGTCGCCCCCGGCAGCCCCGACCTCGGCGTGATGCTCCCGTACACCCCCGTCCACCACCTGCTGCTCGGCCTGCCCGGCGACCCCCCGGGCCCCCGCCTGCTCGTCATGACCAGCGGGAACCTCTCCGGGGAGCCGATCGTCACCGACGACGCCGAGGCCCTGGAACGCCTCGCCGGCATCGCCGACGCCTGGCTCACCCACGACCGGCCCATCCACGTCCCCTGCGACGACTCCGTCGTACGGGTCTGCGACGGCCTGCCCCTGCTCCTGCGGCGCTCCCGCGGCTACGCCCCGCTGCCGATCGCCCTGCCCCTGCCGGTCCCCGCCGCCCTCGCCGCGGGGGGCGACCTCAAGAACGCCTTCTGCCTCGGCGAAGGCCACCGCGCCTGGCCGTCCGCGCACATCGGCGACATGGACGACCTCGCCACCCAGGAGGCCTTCGGCCACGCGCAGCGCCAGCTGTCGGCCCTCACCGGGGTCGCCCCCGCCCTGCTCGCCGCCGACCGCCACCCCGGCTACCGCTCCGGCCGCTGGGCCCGCGAGCACGCGGCGGGCCGCCCGCTGGTACCCGTACAGCACCACCACGCGCACATCGCCTCCGCGCTCGCCGAACACGGCCACGACGGGACCCGCCGGGTCATCGGCGTCGCCTTCGACGGCACCGGCTACGGGGACGACGGCGCGGTGTGGGGCGGGGAGGTCCTCCTCGCCGACTACGCCGGCTACACCCGCTTCGCCCACCTCGCCTACGTGCCGCTGCCCGGCGGGGACGCCGCCGTGCGCCGCCCGTACCGCATGGCCCTGTCCCACCTGCGCGCCGCGGGCCTCGCCCGGACCCCGGACCTGCCCTGCACCGCCGCCTGCCCGCCGGACGAACTGCGCGTCCTGGAGACCCAGCTGGAACGCGGGCTGAACTGCGTCCCCACCTCCAGCATGGGCCGGCTCTTCGACGCCGTCTCCTCCCTGGCCGGGGTCCGCCAGCACGCCGGGTACGAGGCCCAGGCCGCCGTCGAACTGGAGGCCGCCGCCCTCCAGGCACCCCCGGACCACCGCGCGTACGCCTTCGGCCTGCGGACGCCCGCCGCCGGTGCCCCGGGCCCGGTCGTCGCCGACCCTGCGCCCCTGCTGGCCGCGGCGGTGGCCGACGTGCGCGCGGGCACCCCCCGCCCGCTGATCGCCGCCCGCTTCCACGCGGCCGTAGCCGCCCTGGTCGCCGACCTGTGCCTGCTCGCCCGCGCCGCCCACGGCCTGGACACCGTCGCCCTGACCGGCGGGGTCTTCTGCAACACCCTCCTCTCCTCCGCCTGCGCCCGGACGCTGCGCGCGCGGGGGTTCACCGTCCTGCGCCAGCACCGGGTACCGCCCAACGACGGCGGACTGGCGCTCGGCCAGCTCATGGTGGCGGCCGCCACCCCAACGGAACATCCATCACGAGGAGGGGCCCATGTGCCTGGCGGTACCCGGCAGAGTGCTTGAGATCGGGGAGAAGGACGGCACCCGCATGGCCACCGTCGACTTCGGCGGCGTCCGCAAGGAGGTGTGCCTGGAGTACCTCCCGGACCTCCGGGTGGGCGAGTACGCCATCGTGCACGTGGGCTTCGCCCTCCAGCGGCTCGACGAGGAGTCGGCCCGCAAGACCCTCGACCTCTTCGCCGAACTCGGCATGCTCCAGGAGGAGTTCGGCGACCCCTGGGAGCAGGCCGAGCGGTTCGGCGACGAGACGGAGGCGCGGCGGTGAAGTACATCGACGAGTTCCAGGACCCCGCGCTCGCCCGCAGGCTCCTCGACGACATCCACTCCACGGTGACCCGCCCCTGGGCGCTGATGGAGGTCTGCGGCGGCCAGACCCACACCATCATCCGGCACGGCATCGACCAACTCCTGCCCGAGCAGGTCGAGTTGATCCACGGCCCCGGCTGCCCGGTGTGCGTCACCCCGCTGGAGGTCATCGACAAGGCCCTGGAGATCGCCTCCCGGCCCGGCGTGATCTTCTGCTCCTTCGGCGACATGCTCCGCGTCCCGGGCACCGGCCGCGACCTCTTCCAGGTGCGCGGCGAGGGCGGCGACGTACGGGTGGTGTACTCGCCCCTGGACGCCCTGCGGATCGCCCGGCAGAACCCGGACCGCGAGGTGGTCTTCTTCGGCATCGGCTTCGAGACCACCGCCCCGCCCAACGCCATGACGGTCCACCAGGCCCGCAAGCTCGGCATCACCAACTTCAGCCTGCTCGTCTCCCACGTCCGCGTCCCCCCGGCCATCGAGGCGATCATGCGCTCGCCCAGCTGCCGGGTGCAGGGCTTCCTCGCCGCCGGGCACGTGTGCAGCGTCATGGGCACCGCCGAGTACCCGGAGCTGGCCGCCCGCCACCGGGTCCCCATCGTCGTGACCGGCTTCGAACCCCTGGACATCCTCGAAGGCGTACGACGGGCCGTACGGCAGCTGGAACGCGGCGAGCACACCGTGGAGAACGCCTACGCGCGCGCCGTCCGCCCCGAGGGCAACCCGGCCGCCCTCGCCATGCTCGCCGACGTCTTCGAGGTCACCGACCGGGCCTGGCGCGGCATCGGTGTCATCCCCGACAGCGGCTGGCGGCTCTCCGAGCGCTACCGGGAGTACGACGCCGAACACCGCTTCTCCGTCACCGGCATCACCACCCGCGAGCCGGCCGCCTGCCGCAGCGGGGAGGTGCTCCAGGGGCTGATCAAACCGAACGAGTGCGAGGCCTTCGGCACCCTGTGCACCCCGCGCAACCCGCTGGGCGCCACCATGGTCTCCAGCGAGGGCGCCTGCGCCGCGTACTACCTCTACCGGCGCCTGGAACTGAGGCCCGCGGACGCCCGGCCCGCCACCACCCCGGCCCAGCCCACCGACCCGACCGCCCCGCTGGAGGCGAGCCCCGTTGCCTGAGACCGCACTCGACGTCACGGGCTGGACCTGCCCCGCCCCCCTGCGCGACCGGCCCCGCGTGGTCATGGGCCACGGCGGCGGCGGAGCCCTCTCCGCCGAGCTGGTCCAGCACCTGTTCGCCCCGGCGTTCGGCGGCGAGGCCCTCGCCCAGCTCGGCGACTCCGCCGCCCTGCGCCTCGGCGGGGTCCGGCTGGCCTTCTCCACCGACTCCTACGTGGTGCGGCCGCTGTTCTTCCCGGGCGGCAGCATCGGCACCCTGGCGGTCAACGGCACGGTCAACGACCTGGCCATGAGCGGCGCGGCCGCCGCCTACCTGTCCTGCGGGTTCATCCTCGAAGAGGGCGTCGAGATGGCCGCCGTCGCCCGGATCGCCGAGGACATGGGCGCCGCCGCGCGGGCCGCCGGCGTGGAGGTGGCCACCGGCGACACCAAGGTGGTCGAGGCCGGCCACGGGGACGGCGTCTACCTCAACACCGCCGGGATCGGGCTGATCCCGGACGGGGTCGACCTGCGCCCGCAGCGCGTGGTCCCCGGCGACGTCGTCATCGTCAGCGGGGAGATCGGCCTGCACGGG
This sequence comes from Streptomyces sp. NPDC089915, assembly GCF_040684675.1. Classification (NCBI taxonomy): domain Bacteria; kingdom Bacillati; phylum Actinomycetota; class Actinomycetes; order Kitasatosporales; family Streptomycetaceae; genus Streptomyces; species Streptomyces sp. NPDC089915. Next base: position 14,546 of record NZ_JBFBGN010000026.1, read on the forward strand.
GTGGCCATCATGAGCGTCCGGGAGGGCCTGGAGTTCGGCGTGGACGTCGAGAGCGACTGCGCGGCCCTGGGCGGCCTCGTCCGGTCCATGCTCGCGGTCACCCCCGACCTGCACGTCCTGCGCGATCCCACCCGGGGCGGGCTCGCCGCCGCCCTGAACGAGATCGCGGCCGCCTCCGGGACCGGCGTCGTCCTGCACGAGGGACGCGTCCCGGTCCCGCCGGCCGTGGCCAACGCCTGCGCGATCCTGGGGCTGGACCCGCTCTACGTGGCCAACGAGGGCAAACTCGTCGCCTTCGTCCCCCGCGAGCACGCCGACGCCGTCCTCGACGCCATGCGCGCCCACCCGCTCGGCCGCGGCGCGGCGGTCATCGGCGAGGCCGTCGAGGCCCACCCGGGCCTGGTCGTGGCCCGCACCGGCCTCGGCGGCACCCGCGTGGTCGACCTGCCGCTGGGGGAGCAGCTGCCCCGCATCTGCTGACCGGCCCCGCCGCCCGCGAAGCCGGGACGGCGGCGGCGCGGCACGGCGGGGCCTGAACCCGCCGTGCCGCACCGCCGCCTCACGCGGCCCCCGCCGCGCCCGCCCGGTCCGCCGGAAGGCCCCCGTCGGGCCCCGGACCGGGCCGCTGCGACCGGACCGGTCTCAGCCGATCTGGTCGTAGTTGTAATAGCGGTCGAACTCCGGTGCCCAGACCTCCGGCCACGGCGTGGTCGTGCTGCCGCAGGCGCCGAGCACCACGGGGGAGCGCCGCCCGGTGTCCCGGATGCACTGCCCGGTGCTCGCCTCGACGAGCTCCCAGCGGTTCGGGTACTGCGGGGTGCCCCGGTAGTTCCAGGTGAAGGTGGAGCAGCCCCAGCCGTTCCGCAGGTTCAGCGGGGTTCCCGGAGCCGTGCTCCCGCCCTGCGTGCCCAGGCAGTAGACGCCGAAGGCGCCGACGGTGAAGTTGTCCCCGCCCACGCGCTGGAAGCTGAACAGCTGGTGCAGCGCGTCCTTGCAGTCGAAGGTCTGGATGACCTTGCCGTCCGAGGGCGCGCCGCCGCCCTGGATGTCCAGGCACTTCCAGCTGACGGCCGCGTGCAGCTTGTAGACGGCCGCGTTGCGGAAACTCGTGGTGTAGACGATGGAGGGGTTCTCCGCCGCCTGGGCCGAGGACACCGGTACCACCAGGGCGAGCAGTCCCACCAGGGCGGCCACGACTCCGTGCCTGCCGAGGCGGGTTGACTTTCGAGCCACGCGTTCTCTCCTGTCCGAGGACGGCCTTGACCCGACGAAGCTAGCGAGATCAACTGAGTACCCGGAACCCACCCGTTCAGGGGGGTGTGTTCACGGCGGAGGCAGTGGTGGGTGGGGGCTCGGGGCTTCAGCGCGCGCGGCGGTTCATGATGCTGGCCACGGGGCTGTACCGGGCGAGCCACCTCAGCGCCGGCCTCGTCTCCGTGGCCCGCCACACGCCCGGATCGGCCGCCGCCTGGGCCGTCCTCGCCACCGCCGCCGCCCTCAGCCTGCTGCTGTACGGGACCGCGCACGCCCGGGGCCGGATGGACCGCCGCTGGGTGTGGTCCGACGTCCTCGTGACGGGCTGCGTCCTGCCGTGGCTGGCGCTCCGGGCGATCGGCGCCCAGGCCGTGGAGCAGAGCGGCTGGCTGCTGTTGCTGGGCGGCTCGGCGAGCTCGGCCGCCGCCGTGGGGCTCGGCCTGCGCGGGGCCGGCGCCTGCGTCCTGCTGCTGCTCGCCACCTCGCTGGCGCTGCACCTGGCCGTGGCAGGCTCCCGCTCGGCGGAACTCCTCGGCCACGTCAACGCGGTGCTCTCCTCCGCCGCCATGGCCTGGGTGTTCTGGTGGTACCTGCGCCGCCAGGGCGCCCTGCTGGACGCCGCCCGCGAACAGGCCGTCGCCGCCGAGGCACGGCGGGTGCGCCAGGCCGAGCGGATGGCCCACCACGCCGCCCTGCACGACACCGTGCTGGCCACCCTGACCACCATCGCCGCCGGACGCGTGGACGCCAACGCCGCCCCCGTACGGGAGCGCTGCGCCCGCGAGGCCGCCTACCTGCGCCGCCTCATCCAGCGGGACGAGGCCCCGCACCCGGCGGACGGACCCGCCGCCGGAACGGCGGCCGCGGGCGCGGCGCTGGAGGCGGCCGTCCGCTCCGCCGAATGCCTGGGGCTCACGGTCACCGCCCAGTACCACCGGCTCCCGGCCGTGCCCCGGGACGTCGCCGACGCGCTGGCGGCCGCCGTCGGCGAGGCCCTGAACAACGTACGGGGCCACGCCGGAACCGGACGCGCCTTCCTCACCGCCGTCGGACGGGGCCGGGGCGTGGCGGTGACGGTCGTCGACCGGGGCGCGGGCTTCGACCCGGCGGCCGCGGCCCGCTCGGGCGGGACCGGCCTGCCGCGCTCGGTCCACGCGCGGATGACCCGGATCGGCGGGGCCGCCGTGGTGGAGAGCGCCCCCGGCGAGGGGACCCGGGTCGAACTGCGCTGGCCGGCGTGATCACCGTCGCCGCGGTCGACGACGACCGGATGCTGCTGGACGGGCTGCGCTCCTGGCTGGCCGGGGCCGAGGGGCTGCGCCTCGTCGCGGCCGTGCCGACGGTCGACGCGCTGCTGGCGCGGCCGGACCCCCTGGCGGCCGACGTGGTCCTGCTCGACCTGGTGCTGGGGGACGGCTCCGCCCCGGAGCGCAACGTCCGCCGCGTCCGCGCGTCCGGCAGCCGGGTCCTGGTGATCAGCACGGTGGCCGACCGCACCCGGATCCTGGCGGCGGTGGCCGCCGGAGCGGACGGCTACCTCACCAAGGACCACGATCTGGAGACCCTGGCGGCGGCCGTCGCGACCGTGGCCTCGGGCGCGACGGCGCACTCGCCCGAACTGGCCTTCGCCTGGGTCCACGACACCTGCCCGGACCGGCCCCGGCTGGCCCCCCGGGAGCGTCAGGTGCTGGTCGACTACGCGTCCGGGCTGACCCTCAAGGCGACCGCCCGGCGGGCCGGGATCAGCGCGCACACCGCCAAGTACTACCTGGACCGGGTCAAGGAGAAGTACCAGGAGGCCGGGCGGCCCGCGTACACCAAGACCGACCTGGCGCGCCGGGTCCGTGAGGACGCCCTCGACACCGGCCCGGACGCCTGAGGTCAGGCGGCGGTCCAGCCGCCGTCCATCGGCAGCGAGGCGCCGGTGACGTGCCCGGTGTGCGGGCCGCACAGCCACAGGGCGACCGCGGCGACCTCCTCGGGCTCGATCAGCCGCTTGATCGCCGAGCCGCGCAGCAGCACCTCCTCGACCACCCGCTCGGCGGGGATGCCGTGGGCCTCGGCCTGGGCGGCGATCTGCCGTTCCACCAGCGGGGTGCGGACGTAGCCGGGGTTCACGCAGTTGCTGGTCACCCCGTGCGGGGCGCCCTCCAGGGCGGTGACCTTGCTGAGGCCCTCCAGCGCGTGCTTGGCGGCCACGTACCCGGACTTGAAGGCGCTGGCCCGCAGCCCGTGCACGCTGGAGATGTTGACCACCCGCCCCCACCCGCGCCCGTACATGTGGGGCAGCGTCCGGCGCAGCAGCAGGAACGGGGCGTGCACCATCACCCGCTGGAGCAGCTCGAACCGCTCGGGCGGGAAGTCCTCGATGGCCGCGACGTGCTGCAGCCCCGCGCTGTTGACCAGGACGTCCACGGCGGACGGCAGGGAGTCGACGGCCGAGGGGTCGGCGAGGTCGGCGGTGTGGGCCCTGCCGCCGATCCGCGCGGCGACGGCCTCCGCCGCCTCCGCGTCCACGTCCACGACGTGGACGAAGGCCCCGGCACCGGCCAGGGCCTCGGCGCAGGCGCGCCCGATGCCGCTGCCGCCTCCGGTCACCAGGGCGACCCGGCCCGCGACGCCTGAAGGTCCGCCGGAAGGTCCGCTCGAAGATCCGCTCGTCATGGTCCGAACGTTAGGGACCGGCGCCGCCGCTGCCGATGTGTGCCGCCCCCACAGTCCGGTCTCCGCCGGTGGCGGGGACCGCCACCGGGCACCCCGCTACGAGGTGCGCCAGCCCGGCAGACCGCCGGACGGGGGACGGCCGGCCATCACCTGTGCCAGGTGGTGCAGGATCTCCTCCGCCTCGCGGCGGACCTGACCCGGGACATCGCCGCGCTCGCGTACGAGCCGGTCGTAGATCGGCGCTTCACTGCTGGTGCTGCTCACTTAGGACGTCGCTCCCCTGAAGCCGGCACCGGCGGCCGGGCGGCACAAGTGTAGGTGGCGGAATCCCGGCACCCGAACACAGGTCGGTACGGGTGCCGGGGCAAAGGCCCAAGCAGGGGGCAAAGCGGAATTCAGGAACAGGTGGTCCCGTCGGCGGGGGCGCTCCCGTCGAGGAGGAACCCGTCGACCGCCTTGGTCGCACAGGCGTTGCTCCCGTAGACCCCGTGCCCCTCGCCCTCGACCGTCAGGTTCACGCCGACGCCGCGCCCGAGCGCGTCGGCCATCCGCTTCGCGCCCTCGACCGGGGTCGCCGGGTCGCCGGTGTTGCCGACGACGAGGATCGGGGCCGCGCCCTCGGCGGCCACCTGCGGCTTGTCGGCCGTACCCCGTACGGGCCACTCGGTGCAGGCGAGCAGGCCCTTGGCCATGGACGGGCCGAAGACCGGGGAGGCCGCGAGGAAGGCGGGCTCCTGGGCGCGCATCTCCTCCACGGTGTAGCGGCGGTTGGTGTCGGCGCAGCCGATCGCGGTGTGGGCGGCGTCGGTGTTGTCGTAACGGCCGTCCTGGCCGCGCCCGCCGTAGGCGTCCGCGATGGCGAGCAGGTTGTTCCCGGTGCCGCGCAGGCGCAGCTCGGCGAGGCTCTGGACGAGGTAGTCCCAGGTCTCCTTGTCGTAGAGGGCGGCGGCGATGCCGGTGAGCGCCTGGTCGGAGCCGAGCTTGCGGCCGCTGCGGGTGGCGGCCGGCTCGGTCTCCAGCTTCTTCAGCAGCTCGGCGATCCTGCGGTCGCCCTCCTCGTCGCTCCCGCCGGTGGGGCAGTTCGCGGCGTACTTGTCGCGGCAGAACTCCATGGCGTGCTCCAGCGCCCGCTGGAAGCCCTTGGCCTGGCCGAGGCCGGCCTGGAGCTCGTCCGAGGTGGGGTCGACCACGGCGTCGAAGACGGTCCGGCCGACGTTCTTCGGGAACAGGTGGGCGTAGACGCCGCCCAGCTGGGTGCCGTAGGAGATGCCGAAGTAGTTCAGCTTCGGGTCGCCGAGCACCTGGCGCATCAGGTCCATGTCGCGCGCGGTGTCGGCCGTCGAGACGTGGGGGAGGACCTTGGCCGAGTTCTTCTCGCAGGCCCGGGTGTACGTGCGGACGGGCGCGAGGGGGTCGGCGCCGGAGGGGCCGGGCCCCTCGTCCAGCGCCTTGTCGTCCAGGCAGAGCACCGGGGAGGTGGCCCCCACGCCGCGCGGGTCGAAGCTGACCAGGTCGTAGGAGGCGCCCAGCTTCTCGTAGTCCTTCGCCGCGTGCGGGAGCGTCCGGACCCCGGAGGCCCCCGGGCCGCCGAAGTTGTACACCAGCGAGCCGAGGCGCTTGCCCGCGTCGGTGGCCTTCCGGCGGATCAGCGCCACGTCCAGGGTCTCGCCGTCGGGCTTGGCGTAGTCCAGCGGCGCCTTCATCGTCGCGCACTCCCAGGCCCCGCCGGGGGCCTTCCCGCCGCCCTGCGCCGCCGAGGGCGCGGGGCAGGGGGCCCAGTCCGGCTTCTGCCCGGTCAGGGCGGCGGGCAGTGCGGCGGGCGGGGCCGGGGCGGGCGCGGCGGGGGCGCTCGCCGGGGCCGGGGACTTCAGCGCCGCCGGAGCCCCGCCGCCGTCACAGGCCGCCAGGACGGGGACCGCCAGCAGGGTGGCGGCGGCGAGGACCGCCGTCCGCGCGGGGCGGCGTACGGGGTGGGGCATGGCGGAGCTCCTGGTGGCGCGGGCGGCATCGTGCCGTCGGGTAAACGGATGGCAAACTATCCGATCGCTCTCCGGCCGGTTCCGCCGGGGTGGGCGGAGAGGGCCGCGGGGGCGGCGCGCGTGGAGCTGAATACTCCGATGATCGGACTGTTACGGTCGGGGTATGCCCGCACTGATCACCCCCTCCCCGCACCTGCACGCCTCCTGGCTCGACGCACAGGCGGAATGGGGGGCCGACGCCCACATGGACGGCGCCGGACTGGGCGCCGACGACGACGTGGAGACCCCCGAGGGCTTCGCCGCCTGGACCGAGCGCCTGCGCCGCCAGGCCGACCGCACGGCCCCGGTCGAACAGGGCCGCGTCCACGCCACCTACTGGTGGATCGCCGAGGGCGACACCTACCTGGGCGCCATCGACCTGCGGCACTACCTCAACGCCTTCCTCCTCGACGCCGGCGGCCACATCGGCTACAGCGTCCGCCCCTCGGCGCGCCGGCGCGGCCTGGCCGGCTGGGCGCTGGGCGAGGTCCTGCACGAGGCCCGGCTGCTGGGCATGGACCGGGTCCTGCTGACCTGCGACCCCGGCAACGAGGCCTCGGAGCGCACGATCGAGCGGGCCGGGGGCGTGCTGGAGGACGTACGGGAGACCCTGATCGGCCCCAAGCGCCGCTACTGGATCGGCCTCTGACGGGGGCTCGCCCCCCTCGGCCCCACCCGTCACGGCTACAGTGCGGGGAACCCCGTACCCCGGGGAGGCCCAGCCCCGCCCGGACCGTGAGAGGCAGTCGTATGGCCGCACCCGTCTCCGACCGGCTGCGGCCGGAGCGCCGGCGGCGCTCCGGCCCCGCCGCCCGGGTGGCCCTGGCCGCCGCGGCCGGGTTCGCGCTGCTGGCGCTGTGGACGGTCCTGGCGCCGACCGGGCCGCTGCCCTTCGACACCGGCCCGCTCGCCTGGTCCGTCGGACACCGGCCCGCCGCCGCGCTGACCGTGGCCCGGGCGGTCACCGACACCGGCACGGGGGTCCCGCCGTACGCCCTGGTCGTCCTCGCGGGCCTGTACGCCGGCCGCACGGCCCGGGAGCGGCTCACGACCGCCGCCGGGCTCGCGCTGTGCCTCGGCGCCGGTCAGCTGGTGCGGCGCGGGCTGATGTACTCCTTCGCCCGGCCCCGGCCCCCGGCCGCCGACTGGGCGCTCCACGCCGACAACTGGTCCTTCCCGTCCGGCCACGCCACCACGGGGGCCCTGACCGCCGGACTGCTGCTCACGGCCCTCGCCCTGCGCCATGCGGGGCGCCCGCCCCGGACCGCCGCCGCGTTGGTCCTCGGCTGGGGCGCGGCGGTGGGCCTGAGCCGTGTCTACCTCGGCGTGCACTGGCTCTCCGACGTGTTCGCCGGCTGGCTCCTGGCGACGGCCTGGCTGGCCCTCGCCGTCCTCACGGCCCGCCGGTACCTCGGCCGGTACCTGCGCCGGGGACCGGCCTAGACCGGCCCCCGGCGCAGGGACGTCAGCGGACGTCGCGCTCGGGCAGGTCCACCTCGGCCGGGGCCGGGGCGAAGCCGCGGGCCTTGGCGGCGGCGGCCGGCTTCTTGCCGCAGAACGCGCCCTCGAGGGTCGCGCCGAGGGCCGTGTTCGCGGCGCCCCGGTTCGAGGTGTTCGCCATGGCCGTCATGCTGCGCTTGCCGTCGCGGGTGGTGAACGCGTACGTGTAGAAGCCCTGGACCGTACCCGTGTGCCCGTACACCGAGGTGCCGCAGGACAGGTCGTAGCGGCGCAGGCCCAGGCCGTAGAAGCGGGTCTTGGCGGCGTCGGTCGGGGTCATGACCAGCATCTCGTCCAGCAGCTTGGGCGCGACCAGCTTGCCCCCCACCAGCGCGGACATGAAGGTGCTGAGGTCCGCCGGGCTGGAGATCATCGCACCGGCCGACTGCGCCCAGGACACCGTCTGCTCGGTGGAGTCGACCAGCGGGGCGCCGTCCTCGTCCGGGGTGAGGTAGCCGTGCGTGTGGAGCCCGGCGATCTGCGTGCCGGGGTGCACGTACGAGGTGTCGCGCAGCTTCAGCGGCTTGATGATGCGGCGGTCGTACTCCTTGGCCACCGGGTTCCCGGTGGCCTTCTCGATCAGCATGCCGACGACCACGAAGTTGGTGTTCGAGTACTGGTAGGAGACCCCGGGCTCGGTCGTCCTCGGCTCGGCGAGCGAGAGGTTCACCAGCTCCTGGTAGCTGAACACCTTGTTGCGGACGGCCTCGAAGCCGGGGACGGTCTTGTCGAACATGGCGTTCGTGTAGTCCGACAGGCCGCTGCGGTGGGTCAGCAGGTGGCGCACCGTGATCCGGTCGTCGGGCAGCAGACCCGGCAGGTAGCGGTTGACCGGGACGTCCAGCTCGATCTTCTTCTCGTTGACCAGCTGGAGCAGCACGACGGTCGAGAACGTCTTGGTGACGCTGCCGATCCGGAACCGGGCCCGGGTGTCGATGGCCGCGCCCGTGACCTTGTCGCCCACGCCCTCGGTCGCGCTCAGCGCGCGGCCGCCCTCGGTGATCCGGGCCAGCGCGCCCGGGGCGCCGGCGGCGAGGGTGTTGCGGAGCGCCTGGTCGACGGCCTCCATGTCCGGCGCCGGCAGCGCGGGACCCGCGGTGCGCAGGGACTCGGCGGTCGGGGCGGTCGCGGCCTGGGCGGCGGTGGCGGGCGCCACGCCGGCGACCACGGCGAGCAGGGCGGCGCTCACGGCCAGACGGCGGTTCAGGGGGCGGCGGTTCGCGGACAGGGGCACGTTGCTCCTCGGCAGGGTGGGTGCGGTTCCCGGGGACCCCGGGCGTGGAGCCGGGGTGATCACGACCCTACCCACGCCGCCGCGGCCGCCTGAGGTTCCGTCACGGCCCGGATGGCTGAAAGTCGTTGTCCCATCGCACGAGGGCCTCGGTATGGAATGCACCGTTCCGGGCGGAGTGTCCGGCGGGTGCGCGAGGGACGTCCGCCGGGGCCGGGGCCCGGGCCCCGGCTCGGTCCTCGGCTCGGGCCCCGCGCAGGACCGGGCGGCCGGGCCGGGTGCCGGTCGCGCCGGGCGGCCCGAGCCCAGCCGAAATATGATGTGCCCGGGTCTTTCGCACGGCGGGAGCAGAGAGGCAGATGAACGCACCCCGGAGTGGTCGGTGACCCCGCGCCGGCGGCCCCCTCGGCCGGACAGCGCCGATCTGCTGACCATGCTGGGGCGGCTCACCGCCCAGGCGCGGGAGGGCGCCCAGCTGCACCACGCCAGGGTGGAGCTGGCCGAGGCCCTCCAGCGCGAGATGCTGCCCGCCGCCCTCCCCGTCCTGCCGGGACTGCGGACCGCGGCCCGCTACGCCCCCGCCCAGCACGGCCTGGACATCGGCGGCGACTGGTACGACGGCTTCCCGCTGCCCGAGGGCGCCCTCGCCTTCTCCATCGGCGACGTCCAGGGGCACGACGTCGCGGCCGCCGCCTTCATGGGACAGGTCCGGGTCTGCCTGCGCGCCGTCGCGGCCGTGGTCTCGGACCCGGGGGAGGTGCTGGGCCGGGCGAACGACGTACTGCTCTCCCTGGACAGCGAGCTGTTCGCGACGTGCACGCTGCTGCGCTTCGACCCGTACACCGGCGAGCTCCAGGGCGCCCGGGCCGGCCACGTCCCGTCCGTCTGGGCCACCGTCGACGGCCGCCACGGGATCGCCGAGGACGCCGGAGGCCCCCCGCTGGGCCTGGTCCCCGGGGCGGGGTACGCGGTCACCCGGCGGCGGCTGACGGCGGCGGGCTCGATCGTGCTGCTGACCGACGGGGTGGTGGAGGGGCCGTCGTTCCCGATCGAGGCGGGGCTGGAGCGGGTGTCCCGGATCGTCCGCGAGTCGGCGGGCGGGGACCCGGACGAACTGGCCGCCGAGGTGATGAAGGTGGCCGACTCGACCGGCCACGCGGACGACGCGGCGGTCCTGGTCCTCAGCCACGACGGCCCCGGCGGCGGCCCGCCCCCTGCGGGGGCCGATGGTGAGCCCGGCCCTGACGGCCCCGGGGGCGACGGTGGGCCCGGCCCCGCCGGCCCCGCGACCCGCCTTGGCCCTGACGGCCCCGGCGGCGACCCCGGCCCCGAGGGCGCGGACGCCCGCGGTCCCGAGGCCACCGGCGCCGGCGGCGCGCCGCCGGACTGACCGGCGGCCCGGCGCCGCGCCCCCGCTTCGCGCGGCCCGGTCCTGCGCGTCCTGGCGCCGGGTTCCGGCCCCGCGTCAGGGCGGCCGGACCTCGTGCTCGGGCGTGTCACGGGCGGCCGGGGCGGCCGGCCTGTTGTCTGATGCTGTGGTGCGCACCCTGGAATGGCGCCGTTCGTGCGCAGCGCTCCTGCCCGTCCTCGGCGTGGCCGCCGTCTACTACGCGACCGGCCGGCTCGGCCTGCTGCGTCAGGTGGTGGTCGCCGGCGCGGTCGTCACGCCCCTGTGGCCGCCCACCGGGATCGCCGTCGCCGCCCTCCTCTGGTTCGGCCTGCGCGTCTGGCCGGGAATCGCCCTCGGCACCTACCTCGCGATCGAGGGGATCTCCGCGTTCCGCCCCGCCGACCTGGGCATCGTGGCCGGCAACGTGCTGGCGCCGGTGTGCGCCCTGCTGCTCCTGCGCGCGGCCGGATTCCGCCCCGAGCTGGACCGGCTCCGCGACGGGCTGGCGCTGGTCTTCCTCGGCGGGCTGGTCCCGATGCTGATCAGCGCGACCGCCGGGGCCTGGACGCTGGTGCTCACGGGGAACCTGCCGATGGAGAGCTTCTGGCCGACCTGGTCGGCCTGGTGGGCCGGGGACGCCATGGGGGTACTGCTGGTGACCCCGCTGCTGCTGGCGCTGCGCGGCGCCGGGCTGCCCCGCGACCCGTACCGGATGGCCGAGGCGGCGGCCATGATGGCAGCGACCGCCGCCGCCACCGTCCTCGCCACGCACAGCACCCTGTCCCTGCTGTTCCTGGTCTTCCCGCTGATCATCTGGGCCGCGGTGCGCTTCCAGCTGGCCGGGGCGGCGCCGTGCGCCCTGCTGGTGTCCGTGCTGTCGATCTGGGCGGCGACCGACCACGTCGGCCCCTTCACCGGCCGCAGCCTGCTGGAGCTCATGGTGAACCTCCAGGCCCTCAACGGCGCGGCGGCGCTGACGGGCCTCCTGCTGGCGGCCCTGGTCACCGAGCAGAACAACGTCCGCCTGAAGATCGAGGAGGCCTGCGAGGAACTCGCCGAGGTGGTGGCCCAGCTCTCCCCGGGCGGCCACGGCGAGAGCCCGCGCGGGCGGTTCTAGCCGGTCCGGCCGACAGGGCGGCGCCGCCGGGGCGCCCGGTGGGTGCGGGCCTGGCAGACCCACCAGGTGACGGTGCCCGCCAGCCCGCAGAGCCACCAGACGAGGACGGCCGGGGCCGCCGCGTAGGAGGGCCACAGCAGCCATCCGAGGGCCCAGCCGGTGCCGATCACCACCAGCGGCGGGGCGAGCGCGTACGCCCACCCCGGCGCGCGGCGCACCATCCGTACGGCCAGCCGCCCGAAGGCGAAGGCGGCCAGCGCGAAGGCGTTCAGCAGGAGCAGCGGCAGGAGCCCCATGGCGTCGCCTCCGGTTCGGGAACGGGACGAACATACGCGACCGCCCCCGGCCCGCACGGACAGGGGTACTGCACAGCTCCTTGACTACTCAAGCTTTTCCCATATCCTTGAGGAGTCAAGGAGGTAACAATGAGTAATGCGCTGGACGTGTCCCTGCGCCTGGTGAAGGCCCAGACCGCCCTGGTGCGGAAGTTCGACTCCCGTCTGGGTTCCCTGTTCGGGGTGAGCCTGGCCGATTTCCTGGTGCTGCTGCACCTGGGGCGGGCCGAGGGCGGCCGGATGCGGCGGGTGGACCTCGCCGGGGCGCTCGGGCTCACGGCCTCGGGCGTGACCCGGGGGCTGGCGCCGCTGGAGCGGATCGGCCTCATCGTCCGCGAGGCCGACGCCCGTGACGCCCGCGTGGCGTACGCGGCCCTCACGGACACCGGCCGCGAGCGCCTGGCCGACATCCTCAAGGCCGCCGAACAGGTCGCGGCCGACGTCTTCGCGGCCCCGGAATGGGCCGGCGACGACATCGAGGACCTGGCCGCCCTGCTCACCCGCCTGGGCGGCACGGGCCTCCCGGAAGACCCCGCCGCCACCCCCTGACCCCGGCGGGGCCGCCCGGACGGGGCGGCCCCGCCGGGCTCAGTGGCGTACGGCGACGACGATCTTCCCCACCCGGGTGCCCGCCTCCATGTAGCGGTGCGCGTCGGCGATCTCGTCGAGGCCGAAGACCCGGTCCACGGCCGGCTCGAACGAACCGTCGCGCAGCCCCGAGGTGATGAACGCCTCCGCGCGGCGCAGCCGCCCGGGATCGGTGGTGATCTCCTGGGCGGTGAAGGTCCGCATGTTCAGGGCCGGCATGCCGAGCTCGAACCCCGGGTACGGAGTCGGCTCGCCGCTCAGCGCCCCGTACATCAGCAGCGTGCCGCCCGGGGCGACCGCCCCGGCCAGGTCCAGGACACCGGGCCCGGCGACCGCGTCGAAGACGAACTCCGCGCCCCTGCCCCCGGTGAGGGTGAGCACCCGCTCGCGCACGCCCTCCTCGCCGGTGACGACCACCTCGGCCGCCCCCGCGGCCCGCAGGCGCTCCGCCTTGGCGCGGGTGCGGGTGGCGGCGATCGGGGTCGCCCCGACGCGGCGGGCGACCCGGATCGCCGCCAGGCCCACGCTGCTGGAGGCGGCGGTCAGCACGACGGTGTCCCCGGCGCGCATCCCGCCGACCTCCACGAGCGCCCCGTACGCCGTCAGGTACGGCATCCACACCGCCGCGCCCCGGACGGCGTCCAGGCCGTCGGGGCGGTGCAGCACCGCCGTGGCGGGGACGATCGCGCGCTCGGCGTAGACGCCGTAGTCGTTCATCGAGAACCCGGGCAACACGCTCACGGCCCGGCCCGGCTCGAACCCCGTGACCCCCGGCCCGACGGCCTCCACCACGCCGGAGGCCTCGGCGCCGAGCGTGGCGGGGAACCGCCTCGGCGCCTCTATGTAGTCGCCGCCGCGGAAGAGGGCCTCGGCGCGGTTGACGCCGATCGCGTCCACGCGGATCAGCAGTTCGCCCGGTCCGGGCGGGCCGACCGGCACCTCCTCCAGCCGCAGCACCTCGGGACCCCCGAGCTCGTGGAACCGCACTGTCCTGGCCATCACGCATCGTCCCCTCGGTCCGGGGCGGCCGCCTTCCCCGCGCCGCCGGCCCCACTCAAACCGAAGGTTCGACAGATGTCAAACTTCGATGGGCGTCATACTTTGACGCCTGTCGTACGATGAGGGCAGGAGGTGGCGGTCATGGCGGCGGCGACGGCGAAGCAGGGCGGACGCGATCGCGTCCCGCCCCACCCGGAGGTGCGGGACGTGACGCTCCAGCAGGTCCTGGACGCGCTCGTCGATCCGGTGCGCCGCCTCATCGTGCGCGAACTGCACGCCGCCGGCCGGGACCTCAGCTGCGGGACGATCGAGCTCCCCGTCAGCAAGTCCACCGCCACCCACCACTTCCACGTGCTGCGCGACGCGGGCCTCATCCGCCAGTACTACGTCGGCACCTCCCGGATGAACGCCCTGCGCCGGGAGGAGATGGACGAGGTCTTCCCCGGGCTCCTGCGCGCCCTCACGGACGCCCCCGAGGGGCGCTGACCGGCCCGCCCGCAAGCGGAATGGCACCTTCAGGGGAACCCCGCCTTAAGGAGCGGGGGAGTCCGTGCCGGTGCGGTGAACAGGCGGGAAACACATACGAGTTGGCGTTGACGGTCCCCGGTCTACGCGCGTTGTGTGGTGCGCATGAGGATTCCCCCACGCTTCGCGGCCGCCGTCGCCGCGGCCGCCGTCGCCGCCACCCTGTTCACCGGTACGGCCGCCACGGCCGCCCCCGCCCCCGCACCCGCCGCCGTGGCCTCGGTCGGCAGCATCTGTTACTCCGCGCTGCCCGACGAGGCGTACGACACCCTCGAACTCATAGACCAGGGAGGCCCGTTCCCCTACTCCCAGGACGGCGTCGTCTTCCAGAACCGCGAGCGCGTACTGCCCGCCCAGACCACCGGCTACTACCACGAGTACACGGTGATCACCCCGGGCGCGCCGACGCGCGGTGCCCGTCGGATCATCACCGGCCGACAGTACCGCGAGGACTACTACACGGCCGACCACTACGCCACCTTCCGGCGCGTCAACTTCAGCTGCTGACAAGCGACTCGGACACCCCCTGAGGCCCTTCCCCGCAGCCCGCCCGGCCGCGGGGGAGGGCCCGGTCCTGCGCCCCCGTCACTTCGTGACTACTGTGGGGTACACACACATCTGTGTGTGACGTGCAAGGCAACACATGCATTCAGGGGGATTGCAATGGCGCTTGGGACCGAGATAGTCGACCTGCTGGAGCTGAGTCCGGACTTCGTCCGCGACCCGTACCCGGTCTACGCGCAGCTGCGCGAACGCGGCCCCGTCCACCACGTCCGGACGCCCGACGGCGAGGAGCTGTGGCTGATCGTCGGCTACGACGCCTGCCGTACGGCCTTCAACGACCCGCGGCTGAGCCGCGACTGGCTCCGCTCCGGAGACATCAGCCAGATCATCAACGTCGAGCAGGACAACCCGGCGCTCGCCCACATGCTGATGGCCGACCCGCCGCACCACACCCGGCTGCGCCGTCTGGTGGCCCGGGCGTTCACCCCGCGCCGCATCGAGGAGCTGGCGCCGCGGATCCAGCAGATCACCGACGAACTGCTCGACGCCATGGAGGCGAACGAGGAGCGCCGGGGCGATCTGTTGGAGGCCCTGGCCTTCCCGCTGCCGATGACCGTCATCTGTGAGCTGCTCGGCGTGCCCGGCCTGGACCGGGACGCCTTCCGGGCCTGGTCCAACGAGGCGGTCGCCCGCACCAGCCCGGAGGCCGAGGCCGCCGCGTACGAGGGCATGATCGCGTACCTGAGCGGGCTCATCGACGCCAAGCGCGCCGAACCCGGCGAGGACCTGCTCAGCGCGATGATCCACGCCGTGGACGAGGGCGGGGACCGCCTCTCGCCGTCCGAGCTGATCGGCATGTGCGTCCTGCTGCTCATCGCCGGGCACGAGACCACCGTCAACATGATCGGCAACGGGATGCGCGCCCTGTTCGCCCACCCCGAGCAGCTCGCCGACCTGCGCGCGGACTTCGGTCTGCTCGACGGTGCGATCGAGGAGATGCTCCGCTACGACGGACCGGTCGAGACCTGCACCGAGCGCCTCGCGCTGGAGGATGTGGAGATGGCCGGCGTGGTCATCCCGAAGCGCTCCACCGTCCTGATCACCATGGCCGACGCCGACCGCGACCCGGCTCGTTTCGAGGACCCGGACCGCTTCGACATCCGGCGTGACGCCCGAGGCCACATCGCCTTCGGGCACGGGCTGCACTACTGTCTCGGCGCCCCGCTCGCCCGCCTGGAGGGCCGGATCGCCCTGCGTTCGCTGCTGGAGCGCTTCCCGGAGCTGACCGGTGACGCCGACGAGGCGAAGCTGCCCTGGATCCCCGGCATGCTGATCCGCGGTGTGAAGCAGCTGCCCGTCAGCTGGTGACCCGCCTCCCGGGGCCCCGCGCGGGGCCCCGGGACCGGTTCTATTCGGCGGCGGCCGACAGGTGCCGTTCCGCCGCCAGGACCGCCTGGTGGGTGCTCGGGCGGCCCATCAGGACGCACAGGGTGTAGGCCACGTCGTCCATCGCCCGAACGGTGCCCGGGTCCGTGGGCGCGGCCGCCAGGCGGGCCTGGCAGCCGCGCAGCCGGGAGAGGACCTCCTCGGTGCGCAGCCGGCTCGGCAGGAGGCCGACCGACCGGGCCGTGCCCGGGTGCCTCGGGGTGCGGGCCGCCTCAAGGGAGCGGCGCAGGGCCCGTTCGATCCGTACGGGCATCGGCATCCCCAGGGTGCCCGCGACCATCGCCGCCGCCACCTCCACCGCCGTGACGCGGGCCAGTTCGGCCGCGGCGAGGAGGATCTGCTTCGCCTCGCGCACCGAGCAGGGCGCCGCCGCCATCAGCAGGCCCACCGCCCAGGTATGGGTCGGGCTCTCCCCGGGCGGCCCTCCGCGCGCGGGGGCGACCTCGGCCGTGAGGGCAGGGGACGGCGGATCACCAGGAGACGCCACGAGAGGATCCCTTCAGCCCGAGGCCGCGCACCGCGACGACGACAAGCACGTCAGGCCGGCCCGCCCCTCGCGGGACGTGTCCGCTCCCACGCTGTCACACCCCGTGGCGATCCGCATGGCGGGTCCGGCCCGGCGTGGCGGCCTCAGAACTCCGAGTTGGCGAACCAGAGGTCCAGCAGCCCCTCGTCCCCGCCCGTCTCGACCGTCGTCGCCGAGCGGTCCAGGCGGCCGTAGAGCAGCAGGAGCAGGTCGGCCGCCGGGGCGCGGACCACGGCGTCGGCGGGGGCCTCGTCGCCGGCGCCGTCCGGGACCACGCCGAAGCCGTCGGGGCGCAGCCGGACCAGCCACGAGCCCTCGGTGTCCGTGCACGCGAAGCGGATGCTCCGGTCCGCTCCGCGCAGGTGCGCCACCTTGGGCGCGAAGAGGGCTGCGAACGGCAGGTTCACGAGGAATTCGTCCACGCCGTCCCGGGCCAGCGCGAGGTCCACGGCGGACGGCAGCCCCAGGGCCCGCTCCGCGTCGGTCCGGTGGACCAGGGTCTCGAAGGCCATGCGGCGCACCCAGAAGCGGGCGTGGCCGTCGGCCCCCCAGACCCACATGGGCGCGTCCAGGTCGGTGGCGGCGAACACCTCCGCGGCCTCGGCGGCGCCCTCGGCCAGCCAGTCGGCGTACCCGTCGGCCCGCTCCGGCAGGCGCAGGTCCACGTCACGGCTGGTCGGCGGCGCCTGGATGCGCCCGCGCAGCAGCACCGAGAACCAGCGGTGCACGCTTCCGGCGTGCCGGACCAGATCGGTCAGGTCCCAGCCGGGACAGGTGGGTACGGGGGCGGCCATGTCGGCGCCCCGGACCAGGTCCGCGAACCGGGCGGCCTCCGCCGCCACGGCCGCCCTGTGGTCGATCTGGTCGGCTGTGTTCATGCTGGGGTGCCCTTCTGGCCTGTCGGATGGATGCCCCGGGCACTCTTTCACAGCCCGGACGACGCCTCCCCACCGGCTCCATCGGCTCCGCCAGTCGAACCGGTCCCGTCGGACCCCTCGCGGTCCCAGAGCCGGGCCAGCTGTGCGTGGAGCACCTCCCCGGCCTGGCGCGCGGTCAGGTGGCCGATGAGCACGTGCGTGGTGAGGCCGTCGGCGAGGGCCAGCAGGGTGCGGGCCTCCCGGCGCGGGTCCAGGGGCGCGGGCAGCGGGCGGGACGCGGCGGCCTCCGCGAGGAGCCGCTCGAACATCGCCTCCAGCTCCGCGTAGTTCGCCCGCAGCGTCTCGGCCAGCGGCGCGCTGACGGCCGCCTGCGCGACGAAGGCCAGCCAGACCCGGGCCTCCGGGCGGTGCTCCTCGCGCAGCAGGGCGACCTCCGTGACCGCGTGGCCCACGGCGGACTCGGCCGATTGGGCCGGGCCGCGCACCAGCCGGTCCCTCACCCGTTCGCCGATCCGCTCGCCGATCTGCCCGAGGGTGAACAGGAGCATCTCCTCCTTGGTGCGGAAGCACCGCTGGACGGCGCCCATCGACACCTCGGCCCGCTCCGCGACGTCCCGCAGGGTCACCCCCTCCAGCCCGCTCTCGTCCGCGAGCCGGCACACCGCCTCGGCGATCCGCCGCCTGCGCCCCTCGTGGTCCACCTGCCTGGGCATGTGCCCCGCCTCCCTCCGCGCCGCGTGCCCCGCAGTTTATTCGATGCGAGCGCATCGGTTCCTGTCGTAGGGTTCCCAGGTATCCGATGCAACCGCATCGGAACGGGCAGTGAACAGACGAGGACGGGAGAACGGGACATGCGGGAAGCACCGTGGCGGATGACGGCCGCCGCGCAGGCGCGGGCCGTGCGGGGCGGCGAGGTGTCCGCCGCCGAGCTGGTCGAGAGCCACCTGGAACGCATCGCCGAGGTCAATCCCCGGGTGAACGCCGTCACCCAGCTGATGGCCGGACGGGCCCGCGCGGACGCCGCGCTGACGGACCGCCGGCGCGCCGCCGGAGAGGAGCTCGGCCCCCTCGCGGGCGTCCCCTTCACGGTGAAGGAGACCACCCCCGTCGAGGGGGTCCCGACCACCTTCGGCGTCCCCCGCTTCCGCGACCTCGTCGCCCGGGCCGACGCGCCGCCCGTGGCCCGGCTGCGCGCCGCCGGGGCCATCCCCATCGGCCATGCCAACGTCCCCACCCTGATCCTCGCCGGGATGCACACCCGCAGCGAGCTCTTCGGCGACACCGCCAACCCCTGGGACCCCGCCCGCACCCCCGGCGGAAGCAGCGGCGGCGACGCCGTGGCCGTCGCCACCGGCATGGCCGCCCTCGGCCTCGGCAACGACTCCGGCGGCTCGATCCGCGTACCGGCCCAGTTCTGCGGGGTCGCCGGGCTGAAGCCGACCACCGGACGCTTCCCCGCCGACCACCGCGTCCTCGGCCCCGACGACCCCGGCCCGGCCTCCCAGGCGCTCGTCACCGACGGCCCGCTCGCCCGCAGCGTGGCCGACCTGCGCCTGGCCTACGAGGTACTGGCCGGCACCGACCCCCGCGACCCGCGCGCCGTCCCCGTACCCGCCTACGGGCCCCCGCTGCCCGGCCCCGTCGAGGTCGCCGTCGTGACGGACCCCGGCGGGCACGGGGTCCACCCGGCGGTCCGCGCCGCCGTCGCCGACGCGGCCGCCGCCCTCGCCGACGCCGGATACCGGGTGCGCGAAGTGGCCGACGTCCCGCGCCTGGACGAGACCCTCGACGCGTACGACCGCATCACCCTCACCGAGTTCGCCCCGAACTGGCCTGCGGTGCGCACCCTCCTCGGCGAAGGGGGCGACCGCTACCTGCAGTTCGCCATGGACCGCACGCCCCCCGCCACCGCCGCCGAACTGGTGAGGCTGACGGGAACCTGGCTGAACCTCCGCCGCTCCTGGGCCGAGTTCCTCGACGCCCACCCGCTGGTCCTCGGCCCCTCGTTCACCGAGCCGCCGGTCGAGCCGGGGCTGGAGTCCCGCGACCGGGCCGGCCGGGACCGGGTCGCCGCCGGGATGCGCCTGTGCACGGCGACCAGCTTCATCGGCGTGCCCGCCGTGGCCGTCCCCACCGGACTGCGCGACGGGCTCCCCGCCGGGGTGCAGATCATCGGACGGGCCTTCCGCGAGGACCTGTGCCTCGACGCCGCCCAGGCGGTCGAGGACCGGCTGGGGGTCCTCACCCCGGTCGACCCCAGGACCTAACGGCCACGGCCGCGGCCCGGTGCGAGCGTGGCCGGTGCCGGACCGTCCGGGCGGACCGTGATGCCGTACGCGGCCCCGCGCGGGACCGAGGCGAAGACCGGGACGTACGAGGGCAGCAGGGCCTCCAGCAGCACCGCCGACTCCCGCAGCGCGAACCGCGTGCCCAGGCAGGCCCGGGGCCCGACCCCGAAGGGCAGATAGGCGCCCGTCCCGCCGGGGCGGGCACCCCCGGCCCTGAACCGCCGGGGGTCGAACCGCTCCGGATCCGGCCACAGCCCCGCATCGCGGTGCGTCAGGTACGGGCAGACCAGGACCTCGCTGTCCGCCTCCACCGCGTACCCGGCCACGGTGTCGGCCTCCGCCGTGTACCGGGGCAGGATCCAGGCGGACGGGTACAGCCGCAGCGTCTCGCTGACGAGGGCCTGCACCGCGTCCGCGCGCTCCGGCGAACCCCCGTCCCCGGCGGCCAGCGCCTCCTCACGGGCCTGCGGGTACCGGTCGAGCAGCAGGTACAGCCAGGTCAGGGTGGTGGCGGTGGTCTCGTGCCCGGCCACCAGCAGGGTCACCAGCTCGTCGCGGACCAGCCGGTCGGTGTACTCGGGGCGCTCCCGCGACGCGTCGACCAGCACCTGGAGCAGCCCCGGCCCGTCGGGCCCCGGCTCCCCGCGCCGCGCGGCGGCCACCGCCTCCCCGGCCACCGCGTCGATCCGGGCCAGCTCCTCCGCCACCAGCCCCCGGGCCTCCACGGCGTCGGCGGGCAGCTGGGGCAGCGCCGCCGTCAGGGTCGCGACGGAGGCCAGTTCGCGCGCGGTCACCGGGTCCAGCGGATGCCCGGTCAGCGAGCGCCAGATGGTGTCCAGCGCGAAGTGCCGCATCTCCTCACCGACGTCGAAGACCTCACCGGTGCGCGCGTACCCCTCCCACCGCCCGGCCGCGGCCCGCGCCGCACCGGCGATCCGCCGCTCGTACCGGCGCATCCCGGTCCCCGTGAACTGCGCCTGGAGCACCCGCCGTTGCCGCTTCCAGGCCTCACCCGTCGCGGCCAGCACCCCGTCGCCGATCAGCAGGCGGGCGCGGTGGGAGCGCTTGACGTACCGGTCGGGCCGCAGGGCGAGGACGTGCTGCACGGCCTCCGGCCCGGTGACCAGGACGGTGGGCCGGGGCCCAAGCCGAACGGCGACGACCCCGCCGTGCCGCTCCTGCGCCCGCGCCAGCAGATCGACCAGCTCCCCGCCCTCCGCCCGCCACCGCTCCACCTCGACGGGATCCAGTTCGGGCAAGGCGACTGCGGCCACGGGGCTTCTCCTGTCCGGCCGTCGGCCCGGCCGTCGCGAGGTGCGGGACAGCACGGACTGTACGCGGACGGACCCGCCCGCACCCGCCGTACGGATCTTCTGGACCGCCGACGCGCTCGGCGGATCCCGCCTGCGGCTCAGTGTGGACGCCCCGCCCGCGGCCGTCGCGCGCGCCCACCTCGTTCCGGAACCCGGGGATCAGCCGGCGGCCGGCACCTCGTAGATCCTTCCGTCGACGCCCGCCCGGTACAGGCGCCCCGCCGCGAAACCCTGATCCCCCCGGCCGTACACCAGTTGGGTGGACAGCCGCAGCGCCGGGTCCGCGGCGACGGCGCACAGGGTTCCGTCCTCCACGCGCCACACCTCGCCCGCCGCGTGCGTGGCGATCAGCGGGCGGCCGCGGCCGTCGAGGGTGAGGCCGTCCGGGAGGGCCAGGGCGTCGGTGCCCGTGGTGGACACCCAGCGCCGGGGGCGCCCCGGGTCCCCCACGGGGATCCGGTACACCCCGGGGGCGAGGGTCGTCTGGACCACGTACACCTCGGACCCGTCGGGGGACACGGCGATCCCGTTGGGCTGCGGCACCCGCGCCCACGCGGGGTCCACCCGGCCGTCCGGGGTGACGCGTCCGATGCCCGAACCGCCCAGGGTCGTCGTGTACACGGTCCCGTCGGGCGCGAGTGCCACCCCGTCGATTCCGCCGAGGCCCGACGCGTACACCGAGGCGGCCCCGCTCTCCGGATCCACCTCCAGCAGCTTCGACACCGGCAGCAGGTCCCCGGTCAGCGAGTGCGCGAGGTCGTTGCCCGTACCGACGAGCAGCCGGCCGTCCCCGCGCACGACGATCCCGCCGTCGGCGCCGATGTTCCCGGTGAGCGCCACCGGAGCCGCGCCCGGCGCGTCGATGCGGTACACGCGGCCGCTGAAGTACGCGGTGGCGAACATCCGGCCCCGCCGGTCCACCGCGATCGACTCGACCCAGTCCGGGACGTACCCCACCTGTACCGGCCCGCCCGCTCCGGCGGATCCGCACCGCCGAGCCGCCCACGAAGGCCCCGCGGGTGCCAGAACCCCCGCACCCAGTGCCCCCAGTACGGCCAGCACCGCCAGTCCGCGCCCGCGCCGGCGCCCGGCGGTGCGCCGTGCCGTCCTGTTCGACCCCATCGGTTCCCCTCCATGGCCGCTCCGGTCCGCCCCGTGCAGTATCGGCCCGCGGGCCCCACCCGGCGACCGCCTTCTCGGCCCAACTCCCCTCGGGGAAAGGCCGGAACCGCACCCCGTCCGCCCCCGCGCACCGGGTGCCTGCCGAGGCCATGGGGACGCATGTGACGATGACCCCGGCACATCCGCACCACATGGGGGGACCATGCGCACCCGTACCACCACCGCCGGCCTGGCCGCCACCCTCGCAGCGCTGCTCGCCCTCACCGGGTGCACCTCCTCGGACGGCGCTGCGCACCCGGCCGCGAGCGCCCCGGCGGCCGCGCCCGCCCCCGCGCCGGGCGGCGCCTCCGGGTACGAGGGCCCCCGCCCCCAGGACCAGAACCTGCTGGCCTGGACCGGGGACCCCAACGACGCGGGACACGTCACCGCCCAGTCGGCCGCCGGGGTCGGCGGACGGATCACCCTGGTCCGGATCGGCCTGCGCGAGCAGATCACCTGGTCCAACATCTGGCTCGGCCTGGCCGGCGTGGACGCGGGCGCCCAGCTCTCCAACTGCTACCTCGGCGTGTACGACGCCACCGGCAGGCTGGTCGCCTCCACCGCCGACGTCTCGCCCCAGCTGATGACCGACGCGGTGGCCAAGCCGCTGCCCCTCACCAAGCCGTTCACCGCGGCCAACGGCACCTACTTCATCGCCCTCCTGCTGAACGGCAACTGGGCCACCAACGCCCTCACCCTGAAGGCCACGGGCGCCGGCATCTCCGTCAACGCGGGCCTGACCCCGCCGGCCCTGCGCTACAGCACGGTCCTGACGGGCCAGACCTCGCTGCCGCCCACCCTCAACCTCGCGGAGCAGTCCACCAGCACGATCAACACCGGCTGGGGCAGCCAGTGGTACGGGATCTCCTGACCCGTCCGGATCAGGAGGGCTTCGTCAGCGAGAAGGGCGTGACGGTGACCTTGTTGTCGCACTCGGCGAACTGCCCGTCGTCCATGGCGATCTGGTGCGAGCCCGCGCCCGGGACCCGGATGACCAGGGTGGGGAACACGACGGGCGTGGAGCCGGACACGCAGTAGCCGTCCGCCTCGCCCTGGACGTTGACGAAGGTCAGCTTCGTCCAGGCGCGGGCGCCCGGGGTCAGGGCCACCGGGGCGGCCGTACCGCTGTTGACGGTGGCCAGCGGGACGTTCTTGTCGGGTGAGCCGTTGCCCGCCC
This sequence comes from Streptomyces sp. NPDC089915, assembly GCF_040684675.1. Taxonomy (NCBI): domain Bacteria; kingdom Bacillati; phylum Actinomycetota; class Actinomycetes; order Kitasatosporales; family Streptomycetaceae; genus Streptomyces; species Streptomyces sp. NPDC089915. Next base: position 37,460 of record NZ_JBFBGN010000026.1, read on the forward strand.
CGGCGACCTGGGGGAAGCCGAGCAGGGTGCAGACCGACCGGCTCTTGACCGAGACGACCACGGCGCCGGTACCGGTACCGGTCGGGCGGTTGTCGGCCTGGTGGGCCGGCGAGACCTCGAGGTCCTCGATGGCGCAGGCCTTGGGCTTCCCGCCGCCGCCCGGCGCGGACGGCGTCGGCTTGGCGGTCCCGCCGCCCGTGCCGCCCGTTCCACCCGTGCTGCCCGTTCCGCCCGTGCTGCCCGTTCCGCCCGTGCTGCCCGTTCCGCCCGTGCCGGAGGTTCCCGCGGTCCCGCCCGACCCGCCCGTGCCCGCCGAGCCGCCCGAACCGCCCGTCGAGGCCCCGGCGGGCGTCGCCGCCGGTCCCGAGGCCGTCGGCGAGGAGGGGCCGGCCGCGCCGGTGTCCCCGGTCGGGCCGCAGCCCGTCATCAGGGCGGTGGCCGCGGCGGCCGCCGCGAGTGCCGTGGCGGTGCGTCGAAGACCTGCTGTGTACTGCATGGGGTGCTCCCGTGGTTCACGACCGGTCACGCGCCGGCACTCGCGTCGTCGGACACGCGCCATGCCCCGCCCGGGTTCCGGGGACGGGGCCCTGTGGCGGTTTCGTGACATGGCCAGGACATACGTGGCGCCCGGCGGTCCGCCGCCCCCCCCGGCACGGCGGTCGCGGGGCCCGGGAGTCACGGCGGGTCCTCCGCCCGGACCGGCGCCCCGCCGTCCGCGCAGCCCGCCCCCCCGGCGGCCCCGAGACCGGCGCCCCCGGCCGCCACCGTGCGCACCGCGTGCAGGACCTCCTCGCGCCCGGCGCCCTTGACCAGGTAGCCGCGGGCTCCCGCGCGCAGGGCGGCGAGGAGGGTGGCGTCGTCGTCGGCCATGGTCAGCACCAGCACCCTCAGTTCCGGGTGCTGCTCGCCGAGCAGCCGGGTGGCCTCGATGCCCGAGCCGTCGGGCAGGGTCACGTCCATCACGACGACCTGCGGCCGGCCCGCCGCCACGGCGCCGGACAGCTCCGAGAGGGTCCGGGCCTCGCCCGTGACGTGGAGGTCGCCGGCGCTCTCCAGCGCCGGCCTCAGCCCCTCGCGAAACAGCGGGTGGTCCTCGACGATCACCACGCGTACCCGCGTCTTCCCGGACTGCATGGGCCCACTATGGGCGATCGCGGCGCCCGAACCCGGTCAGGCCTGCCCGGGACCGCCGTGCGCCTCCGGAGGAACGCTCCCGGAAGAGGGACTCTTTCCGGCCCTCCCGATCCGGCCACTCGGTACATGTGACCCATCCGGCGATCTTGTAGGGGAAAGGTGTTAATGAGCCAAAGAACCTGTCTGATCGTCACCTTGGTGGGCAGAACAACAACCCCACAGGTCACAGCTGTTGACTCGGGCAACATCTCAGTCCATAAGCCGAGACGAACTGTGCGGTAATCCAACCGGAGCCGTGCTTTGCGGATAGGTTCTGAGCGTCGCCGCCGCACCCGGGACACGGGGTCCGATCGGGGAATCGCGGCGACAGGGACGTGACCACTCCCATGACCACAGCAATTCGGACCAGCGCCTTCCGCGTTGACCCGTACACCCCGCACTGCCAGGTCATCGCTGGTGAAGGCGACCACGCCGTCATCGGCATCTCGCCCGGCAATTCCTACTTCTCCGCCCAGCGCGTCCACGCCCTCGCCGAATGGGCCCTGGACAACTTCCGGCAGGCCGACCTCATTTATACGGATCTTCACGTGGCTGAAATGTATGTGGCCACGGGCTATCCGGAAGATGAGGCCCGTCGGAAATCCGTCAAAAACCTTCGCGGCGTACGCGCCAAAGTGACCAACGCGGTGGCCGACATCGACCCGTCGGGGACCCGCCTGCGCGGGAGGCCCATGTCCTCCCTCCAGGGCATCCCCGCGTACGACCGCATGCACGCGGACCTGCTGGAACGGCTCGGCTCCGATCCGGCGTTCGCCCAGACCGCCAACGAACTCGTGGACATCTTCCTGTCCTCCAAGGTGCTCGGCGGCCAGCAGGCCACCGAACACCAGCGGAAGGTCTGCCTCGACTACGTGTGCGCCGAGGCACCCCTGTTCCTCGACACCCCCGCGATCCTCGGGGTCCCCTCGTCGCTGAACTGCTACCACCAGGCGCTGCCCATGGCGGACCTGCTCTACTCGCGCGGCGCCGGACTGCGGGCCTCCCGCAACCAGGGCCACGCCGTCGTCACCCCCGCCACCGAAGGAGACCAGCTGTGACCACCCACGCGGAGCCGATCCTCGACTTCCCGTTCACGTGGGACGGCACCCACCTGCCCGCCCAGATCGACGAACTCGCCCCGGTGGTGAAGGTCCGCACCATCGCCGGAGCCGAGGCCTGGCTGGTCTCCTCGTACGAGCTCGTCAAGCAGGTGCTCGAAGACGACCGGTTCAGCCTCAAGAACACCTCCGACCCGGGTGTGCCCCGCCAGTACGCGCTGACGATCCCCCCCGAGGTCGTCAACAACATGGGCAACATCACCGGCGCCGGCCTGCGCAAGGCCGTCATGAAGGCCATCAACCCCAAGGCCCCCGGCCTCCAGGAGTGGATGGAGGGGCACGCCGCCGAGCTCGTCGAGCGGATGCTCAGGCACGGCGCCCCCGTCGACATCCGGACCATGTTCACCGACCCCTTCTCGGAGGCGATGCACTGCCAGATCCTCGGCATACCGCAGGAGGCGGCCCCGCTGCTGTCCGAGTCGCTGCCGATCGCGTTCATGAACAGCCCCCGCGAGATCCCCGCGGCCCGGCTGAACTGGGACCGCGACATCGCGTACATGACGGCCCGGCTCGACGACACCGAGCAGGGTCTGGTCGGCGACCTCGCGAAGCTGCGCGGCACCGAGGGCTACGAGCACGTCAGCGACGAGATGTTCGCGACCGTCGGCGTCACCCTCTTCGGCGCCGGCGTCATCTCCACCGCGGGCTTCCTCGCCATGGCCCTGGTCACCCTGCTCACCCACCCGGAGGAGGCCGACCACCTCGCCGACCACCCGGAGCTGATGCCCCAGGCCGTGGACGAGCTGCTGCGGATCAACCTGTCCATCGGTGACGGCCTGCCCCGCCTGGCCATGGAGGACATGACCCTCGGCGACGTCGAGGTGAAGAAGGGCGAGCTGGTCCTCGTGCTGCCCGAGGGCGCCAACTTCGACCCCTCCGTCTTCCCGGACCCGCACCGCCTCGACTTCACGCGGGCCAACTCCTCCGCCCACTTCTCCTTCGGCGGCGGTTCCCACTACTGCCCCGCCACCGCCCTCGGCAAGAAGCACGCCGAGATCGGCCTGCGCGCCGTCCTCGCGGCGATGCCCCGGCTGCGGCTGGCCGTCCCCGTCGAACAGCTCGTGTGGCGCACCGGCTTCATGAAGCGGCTGCCCGAGCGCCTGCCGGTGATGTGGTAGCCCCCCACCGGTCCCGCTGACGGCACGACGATGCCCCCCACCCCGGACGCGGGGTGGGGGGCATCGGCCGTTCAGCTGCCGGCGGAGGCGTTGCCGGAGAGGACCGGGATGTTGTCCAGGATGTGCGAGAGCGGCTCGTCGCCCTTGGCCTGGGTGGAGTTCTCGGTGCACTGCTGGTTCTGCGGGTTGGACAGGACGTTGACGTCCTGGACGCCGACGTTGGCGAGGATGGCCACGAGCGACTGGGCGTTGACCTTCACCGGCAGGCCGATGCAGGGCTTGTTCGCGGAGCCCTGGATCAGAGAGGCCTGCGGGCTCATGTCGCCCGCGGTCTTCTGGTTGCCGTAGATCTGCTGGGCACCGTTGCCGTTGACGGTGTTGATCCCGTTGTCGTTGCCGATGGCCATGGCCGGGGCGGCAGCGGCAGCGCCCGCGCCGATCGCGGCGGCGGTGGCTACGGCGGTGACCATCATCTTCTTCAGCATGCTCGAAACGTTCCTTGTCCTGGCGGAGGACCTGCCCCGGCCGGGGAGGTCGTCCTGGTAACGGCGGACGGCCCGCGGAGGTGGCGCCGTGTCACCCGAATGCCGGGCAGGCCATCCGCGTGTCCGAATGTGACGGGGAAGCGTCATTGCGGACGTGCGGCGGCCGCGGCGAGGATGGACACATGTCCACCGCACACCGTGTCGTCATCGCGGTCTTCCCCGACGTCGACCTCCTCGACGTCACCGGCCCCGCAGAGGTCTTCGCGCTGGCCAACCGCGAGACCGCGGGCCGGGCCGGGTACGAGGTCCGCCTCGCCGGGCCCGCCGCCGGGGCCGTACGCACCTCGGCGGGCGTCCGGCTGCTGACCGACGTCACGTTCGCCGAGGTCGGCGCCGAGGTGGACACCCTGCTCGTGCCGGGCGCGGTCGACATGGCCGGGGGCGGCCCCGTCGCCCGGGTCGACGAGGAGGTCGTGGCCTGGGTGCGGGAGACCGCCCCGCACGCCCGGCGCGTCGCCTCGGTCTGCGTCGGCGCCCACCTGCTGGCCGCCGCCGGGCTGCTGGACGGGAGGACGGCCACCACCCACTGGTCGACCGCCGCCCAGCTCGCCGCCGACCACCCGGACATCACCGTCGACCCGGACCCGATCTTCGTACGGACCGACCGGGGACGGCTGTGGACCGGGGCCGGCATCAGCGCCTGCCTGGACCTGGCGCTGGCCCTGGTGGCCGAGGACCTCGGCGAGCAGACAGCGCTCGCCGTGGCCCGGCAGCTGGTGATGTACCTCAAGCGGCAGGGCGGCCAGAGCCAGTTCTCCGTCCCGCTCAGCCGCCCGCCCGCCGGGCGGCGGGAGATCGACGAACTGCGGCTGTGGATCGCCGACCACCCCGACGCGGACCTGTCCGCACCGGCCCTGGCCGCCCGGATGTGCCTGAGCGAACGGCACTTCGCCCGCGTCTTCAAACAGGAGACGGGCACCAGCCCCGCCGCCTACGTCGAAGCGGTCCGCGTCGAACTGGCCCGGCGCCTGCTGGAGACCACCGACTGCCCGCTCGACCAGGTCGCGGCCACCTCCGGACTCGGCTCTGCGGAGACCCTGCACCGGGCCTTCCGGCGCCAGCTCGCCACCACCCCGGCGGCCTACCGGCGCCGCTTCCGCACCCAGCCGGCCTGACCCGCCCGCACCCCACCCCACCCACCGGCGCGATGCCGGCGGGGCGCCGGGCCCTGCCCGTTCGCCCCGCCCGTCCGCGCCACCACACGTCCCGATGAGAGGCATCCCATGAGCACCACGACCACCACGACCACCTCCGCCACGACCGCGTCCGCCACCCTGCGCGTGCTGAGCGGACTGGACAACGAGCCGCCCCGGCTGGCCGACTCCGTCCTGGTTCTGATCGACTTCCAGAACACCTACCGCACCGGCGTGATGGCCCTGGAGGGCGCCGAGGAGGCCGTCGCGGCGGGCGCCCGCCTGCTGGAGCGGGCCCGCGCCGCCGGCACGCCCGTGGTCCACGTCGTCCACGACGGCGGCGAGGGCAGCCCGTACGACGTCCGCGAGCACATCGGCGCCCTCAGCGACGAGGTCGCCCCGGCCGAGGGCGAGCCGGTCGTGGTCAAGAACTTCCCCAACGCCTTCCACGCCACCGAGCTGGAGAAGACCCTGGAGGGCCTGGGCTTCGGCGCCGGCAGCGGCAAGGACCTCGTCCTGGCCGGGTTCATGACGCACATGTGCATCACCTTCACCGCCCAGCAGGCCTTCAACCTCGGCTACCGGCCCACCGTCGTCGCCGAGGCCACCGCCACCCGCGCCCTGACCGCCCCGGACGGCACCGTCGTGCCCGCCGCCGCCCTCCAGGCGGCCGCCCTGACGACGATCACCGACATGTTCGGCGTGGTCGTCCCCACGGCGGACGCCCTGCGCGCGTGACCGGGGACCGGCCCGCCGCCGTGACCGCGCCGGACCCGGCACGGGCACGGCGGCGGGCCGGTCACCACCGTCGCGGCGTCCTACCGCCGCGCCGCCTCCTCCTCGGCCCGGCTGAGCGCCGCGTTCCGCGTGTCCGGCATCAGCAGGTACGTCACCAGCGAGACCAGGGCGCACCCGGACACGTACCAGAAGAACGCCTTCTCGTGCCCGCCGTTCTTGAACCACAGCGCCACGTACTCGGCCGTGCCGCCGAAGAGGGCGTTGGCGATCGCGTACGGCAGCGCCACCCCCAGCGCCCGCACCCGGGTGGGGAACAGCTCGGCCTTCACCGCCGCGTTGATGGAGGTGTAGCCGGTGACGATCACCAGCGCCAGCAGGGACAGGCCCAGCGCCTGCCAGTACGAGGACGCCGAGCCGAGCGCCGTCATGATCGGGTAGGTGCCGACGGTGCAGCCCACCGCGAAGGTGATCAGCAGGGGGCGGCGCCCGATCCGGTCGGAGAGCATCCCGGCGAAGGGCTGGAGCACGGCGAAGAGCGCCAGGGCGGTGAAACTCACCAGCGTGGCCGTGTTCTTGGCCATGCCCGCGCTGCCGACCAGGTACTTGGTGAGGTAGGTGGTGTACGTGTAGTACGCGACGGTACCGCCGAGGGTCAGCGCCATGACCAGCCCCGCCTGCCGCCGGTGCTCCCACAGCGCCTTGAGGGAGCCGCGCGCGCCCTCGTCGTGGGCGCCGCCCTCCTTGAAGGCGTCCGTCTCCTGGAGCCGGCGCCGCAGCCAGAACACGACGAGCGCGAACACCGCCCCGAGCGCGAACGGGATCCGCCAGCCCCAGCTGCCCAGCTGCTCCTTGGTCAGCGTGTGCTGCATCGTGATCAGGATGCCCAGGCCGAGCAGCTGACCGCAGGTCATCGACACGTACTGGAACGAGGACCCCAGCCCGCGCCGGCCCTGCGCCGAGGCCTCGGTGAGGTAGGTGGCGCTGGCCGCGTACTCCCCGCCGATGCTCATCCCCTGGAGCAGCCGCGCCAGCAGCAGCACGACGGCGCCGAAGTAGCCGGCCTGGCCGTAGGTCGGGGCGACGGCGATCAGCAGGGCCGCCACCGACATCATGGTGACGGTGAGGGTGAGCGCGCTCTTGCGCCCGTGCCGGTCGGCGGCCCGTCCCAGGATCCACCCGCCGACGGGACGCATCAGGAACCCGACGGCGAAGATCCCGGCCGTGTTCATCAGCTGGGTGGTCGGATTGTCGCCGGGGAAGAAGGAGTCGGCGAAGTAGATGGCGAAGCTCGCGTAGACGAACCAGTCGTACCACTCCACGAGGTTGCCGAGCGATCCGCCGATGAGGGCGAGACGGCGCCTGCGGCGCTCGTCCCCCGGCGACGGGGGAGCGAGCGTGACGGCGGACGAGGACATGGCGGCTCCAGACGGAAGTCCCTGATGGGGAGGGGTGGTTCCCCGGATGCGGGGGAGTGCCCAGCCTGGATCGGCCACCGCACCCGGACAACCCCCGTCACCCAGAACTGACGCTCCGCTAAGAAAACCGCACACGCCCCGCCGCCGTCCCGGGAACCGGCGGGTTCCCCGGCCGTCGCGCCGGCGCCCCGGCCGGAGCGCGGTTCTCGGCCGCGTGGCGGGCGGAGGGGCGCGATGGCAGGCTGGCCTCATTCCTGATTCCGGATTCCTCCGTGTCCGCAGGAGGTGGGACCCGTGAGAAGACCCGTTTCCCCGGCCCGTATCGCGTTGAGCCTGGCGACCGCCGGATGCCTCGCGGCCGCGCTCGTACCGGTGGCGGCCGCCCCCGCGTCGGCCGCCTGGTGCGACCCCGCCGCCTCCGCCCGCGCGCCGGGCACCGCCGCCGAAGCGGCGCGGCTCGCCGTCGCCTGCCTGGTCAACGCCGAGCGGACGCAGCGCGGACTCCAGCCCCTGACGAGCAACCCGTCCCTCACGGCCGCGGCCCGGCAGCACACCGCCGCCGCCGTGGCGCTGAAGTGGTGGGGGCCGGGGAAGGACGCGCACCGCGACCCGCAGACCGGCTCCACCCCGGAGAGCCGGATCAAGGCCGCCGGCTACTGCCCGAACCCCCGGTCCTGGGCCGTCGCCGAGATCGCGTACACCGGCTGGGGCGGATCCGGCAGCCCGAAGGCCGCCGTCACCTGGTGGATGAACAGCCCGCCCCACCGCAAGATCATCCTGGACGGCTCGCTGCGCGAGTACGGCAGCTGGGCCCAGGACGGCGCGGCCGACCGGGCCGGGGCCGGGGCGAGCGGAGCGGGTACGTACGTGGTGACCTTCGGCCGCTGTCAGCAGTGACGGACCGGCCCGCCGCACGCCCAGCGGGTGCGCGGCCCGCCCTGATGGGCAAAGCTGGACCTGGCGGCGGCAGCGCCGGCAGCGGAGCCTACTGGCGAGGAGGGGCTCGTGGACGCTTCAGGAGACGCGCGGCGGCCCCGCGCGGCCCGGCCGTGGGCGCGGAAGGCCGGCCCGGCGTGCGCGGCGGCCGCCCTGGCACTGGCGATGGCCGCCGCCCCCGCGGCCGCGCACGCCCCCGCGGACCCCTACCCGGTCGTGGTCGTGGACTGCTTCTCCGCGGCGCAGGTGCAGCCCGAGGAGTACATCCTCGCCTGCGGCGACGGCAACAACCGCCTCGTCGGTCTGCACTGGCGGACCTGGGGGACGAGCACGGCGACCGCCACCGGCACCGACATGGTCAACGAATGCCGTCCGGACTGCGCGGCGGGCCGCTTCCGGCCCTACCCCGTGACGGTCACCCTGAGCGCGCCGCGCCCCTGGCCCACCCATCCCGGGGTCCAGCGCTTCACCGTGATCCGGCTGCTGTACACGGACACCGCGCCGGAGCCCGTGGACAAGGACGTCACGTACAAGCTGGTGTGGTGACCCGGGCGCCGCCGCTCACGCGGCGGTGCCGGGGACCTTCCCGAGGAGCTTCTCGCGGAACAGGTCGAGGACCGTGTCCAGCGCCTGCCGGGTGGGCTGGCCGGGCTCGTCGACGAGGTGTTCCGTCAGCACGGAGTGCGGGGGCATCGGGCTCCGCGGGTTCGCCGCGCCGTCCTCCAGCTCGACGGCAACGAACGCGTCACCCAGCTCACGGCGCAGGAACGCGAACCGGCCCCCGGGCGACAGGCGGTCCCCCTCGAACCGCAGCCCCAGGACCCGGAGCCCCTCGCGCTCGCAGCGCCCGCGGACCACCGCCAGTTCGTCCGGGGCGATGTCGATGGTGGCCGCCCGGCCCGGAGTCCAGGGCAGCGGGAGGGAGGGCTGCGCCAGCACCGGGGCGAGCAGCCGCTCGTCCGTGGCCATGGCGAGGGCGAAACCGCCGGTCAGGCACATGCCGACGGCGCCGACCCCGGGTCCGCCGCAGCGCTCGTGCTCGGCGGCCGCCAGCGCGCGCAGCCACCGCACCACCCGCGAGCTGCGCCCCGTCGCCAGGAGCGTGAACTCCCGGCTCACGCACACCTGCCACATGGTCGAGGCGACGGTGCGGGCGGTGCCCGGCCAGCCGGCCGTGGCGGGGTTCGCGTCCCGGCCGGGCGTGCCGAAGAGCACCGGGAGGACGGCCGTGCAGCCGGCGTCCGCGACGTGCTCCGCGAACTCGAGGACCTTGGGGGTGACCCCGGGGACCTCGGCCATGATGATCACCGCCGGCCCCGTTCCCCGGCGCAGGATCCGCCGGGTGGCGCCGTCGTGGGTGAACGTGCTCTTGCCGAAGCCGGTCAGGTCGTGGTCCGCCACGGCCTCCCCTTCCGTCGAACCTCCTGGACGGCCTCAAGTTACCGGCCCGTAGGCGCGGTTGGTCAAGAGTTGGCGGGCGGCTAGCGCCCGGCGCCGCCGGAGGCGAGCGGCCACTCTCGGTGCAGGGAGCCGAGCGGGATGCGGCGTTCCAGGACGGGGGTGCCGAACAGGGAGAGCTGGAGGTGCAGTTGCCCGTTCAGGTCGATCCCGCCGTACAGGGCCCAGGCGCCGCCGCCCGAGGTCTTGCCGTCACCGGACGCGGAGGCCTTGGCGTCGGCCTCGCCGCGCAGGTAGGGGGCGAAGTCGGCGCCGACGCCGACGGCCCCGTACAGGCCGACGGAGGCCTCGGCGCCCAGGGCGCCCTTGACCCGTCCGGCGGCGGCGACGGTGGCCTTCACCGGGGTGCTGTGCACGGCCGAGGTGCTGACCGGGGTCCAGCCCTTGCCCGCGGCGTAGCTGCCGCCGACGCGGAAGTCGCCCTTGACGTCCTGCTGGACGTCGAGGGTGACCTGGCCGTCGGCCTCCACCTGGATGTAGGTGGTCAGGTCGAGGTTGACCACGACGGGGACCGGGCCCACCTGGATGACGGGGGTGCTGTGCAGCTTGGCGAACGGGATGCGCTTGGGCGCGCCGGTGCTCGCGGCCGCGCGGCCCTTGAGGGCCCACTGGGAGGACCAGTCGCCGCTCATCCCGAGGAAGGCGGCGCTCGGGGCGGAGCCGATCCTCGTGCCCGTGTAGGAGAACTCGACCTGCGGCGCGAGCTGCACGAACCCGGAGACCGAGGCGCCGGCCGAGGCCGGGGCGTCCTTGGCGGTGTCGATGGCGGCGTTCACGTCGAGCCGGAGGTTGCCCAGCGGCAGCTTCGCGCCCTCGGGGCCGAAGCGGGCGCCCTCGCCCTTGGCCCAGGAGAAGGTGACGCCCTTCATCAGGGGTTCGACGACCATCGAGGAGGGGTCGACCTTGACCTTTCCGTCGGCCCTGGCCTCGCCGAGGGCGGCGGAGAGGGTCGTGGGGGCGGTCTTCACCTCGGTGCCGCGGTCGGTCTTGCCGACGACCTCGGTGACCTTCGCGAGGAGGCCGTCGGGGGCGCCGGGCGCCGGGGCGCTGGCGATGACGTCGCCCACCGCGACCGGCTTGGCGGGGGAGGGGGAGGCGTCGGAGGGCGGGTTCTGGCCCCCCTTGGGGGGCTGGGGCTTCGGGGCCGGGGCGATGACGGCCCGCTGGGTGCCCTTGTCGTAGGAGGCGACCCGCAGCGAGGACTTCTCCGGCCGGCCCTCACCGGTGGCGGTGCGGGCCACGGGTATGGGGTCGGCCGGCCCCTGCGGGGCGGCGGCGACCTCCAGCCGCTGGTCACCGCCGGCGGCCGGGGCGCCGGGGGCGGCGCCCGGGGCGGCGGAGTCGGTGTGTGCCGGAGCGGAGCAGCCGGCGGTGGCGAGCGCCAACGTGGTCAGGCCGGGAAGCAGGAGGCGTTGGGCGAACGTGCGCACGTAGAGAGAACCATTCGGTAAATGGGGGGAATTGAACGCGTTACCGAGAAGTAACGTGAGGGTTGATCATGACATGGCCGGACGGGTCCGGTCATCTCGGGATCAGGCCAACTCCCCTGCCTCACCTGAAGGTTGAAACTTCAAAAGCACAAGGCGGCGGCGCCGCTCAGGCGATGCCCACGGTGTAGGCGGCGCGGTACCCGCCGGCGCCGTCCGCCACCGGCGCCAGCGTCATCGTCCCGGCGGCCGCCCGGAAGCGGTCGTCGTGCGCGTTGGGACTGCGCGGGGCCTTGCGCCGGGCGTACGGCTGACGGGCGTAGACCTGTCGCAGGAAGTCCTCGGGCAGGAAGAACTGCGAGGTCGTCTCGGTGCCCGCGCCCGGCCGCACCTTGAAGTGGATGTGCGGCGCCAGCCCCGCGTACCAGCCGGGCACGATCGTCCGGAACACGCACCGCCCGGCCGCGTCGGTCACCTGGACCCCGCGCAGATAGGTCTCCCGCCCCTCCGAGTACACCCCGGCGGCGTCCGCCTGCCAGATGTCCACGGCGGCACCCGCCAGCGGACGGCATCCGTTCGCGGCCCGCACCACCGTCAGCTCCAGCCGCAGCGCCGTGCCCTCCCGCCCGTCGGTCACGTCGGACCGGGTCCGCCCCGGGCCGGCGTAGTTCGGCCCCGCGCCCGCCTTCACGGCCAGCACGCAGTCCGGCGCGGCCCCGCCCGTCGGAGCGGCGGCGGGACGGCCGCAGCCGGCCGCCAGCGCGGCCACGGACGCCGATCCGGCCGCCAGCAGGAGGGCCCGCCGCCTGGTCGGGAAGGTGCCGTCGTCGCTCATGCGAACCTCTCACGCGGGTCCCGGGGCCGCCGACCCGGACGGCCGCCCACCGCAGCCCACCGTGCCGCACCCCGCCGGCGGGCCCCGTGACCGACACACGGCCGACCGGGCGGTGCCGCGTCCTGCGACGGTGGGTCACCACACCGGGGTGGTAACGGTGTTACCCATCAGATACGGTGTTTCTCATGACGGCAACGCTCTACCAGGACGCCCTGCGGGCCGGCCAGGAGGCCGCCCGCGCCGCGGTCCTCGACCGGGCCATCGGCCTGCTGGTCACCGAAGGCATACCCGCGCTGACGATCCGGCGGATCGCCGCCGAGATCGGCGCGTCGACGAAGGTGCTCTACACCGTGTTCGGGGGCAAGGAGGGCCTGATCGACGCGCTGTACCAGGAGGGGTTCGCGCGCTTGCGCCGTGCGCAGGAACAAGTCCCGCGCCACCCAGACCCGTTCGCCCACCTCCGCGACCTCGGGACCGCCTACCGCGCGCACGCGCTGGCCGAACCGGCCTACTACCGCGTGATGTTCGAGCAGGCCGTACCCGGCTACCGCCCCGCCGCGGAGTCCCTCGCCCTCGCCGAGGAGGCCTTCGGGGTCTCCGTCACCGCCGTCGGGGCCTGCGTCGAGGCGGGGGTCTTCCGCCCCGGTGACGCCCGCGAGATCTCCAAGCTCCTGTGGGCCGCCGCGCACGGGGCCGTGAGCCTGGAGCTCGGCGGCCACTTCCCGCCCGACACGGCGGCCCGCCGCTACGAGGCGCTGATGGCCGCCGTCGCCGGGGCCTTCCTCGCCGGACCCTCCCGCGCCACCGGCCAAGGACACCCCGCATGACCAACCCCGGAACACCCCCCAACCGCTACCTGTCGGGGAGCTTCGCCCCCGTCACCGAGGAGGTCACCGCCCACGACCTCCCCGTCACCGGCCGGATACCGGCCCACCTCAGCGGCCGCTACCTGCGCACGGGCCCCAATCCGCTGGGCACCCAGGACCCCGCCTCCCACCTGTGGACCCTGGGCGAGGGCATGGTGCACGGCGTCCGCATCCGCGACGGCCGCGCCGAGTGGTACCGCAACCGCTGGGTCCGCTCCGCCTCCGTCGCGGACCGGCTCGGCGAACCCCGGCGCGGGGCCCCCGTCGACGAGCGGACCGACTTCGCGCCGAACGTCCAGGTCGCAGGCCTGGCAGGGCGGACGTACGTCCTCATCGAAGGGGGATTACGGCCGTACGAGCTCAGCTACGACCTGGACACGATCGGCGCCTGCGACCTCGGCGCGACACCGGAGGGGTACAACGCCAACGCCCACTCCGTCTTCGACCCGCGCACCCGCGAACTGCACTCCCTCGCCTTCCGCTACGGCGCCGAGCACGTCCAGCACATCGTGATGGACGACACCGGGACCGTCCTGCGCACCACCACCATCGCGGCCCCCGGCGGCCCCTACATGCACGACTTCGCGCTCACCGAACACCACGTCGTCCTCTACGACGGCCCCGTCGTCTTCAGCCCGGCCCACCTCTCCACCGGGGTGCCGTTCGTCTGGGACCGCGCCCGTACGGCGCGCGTGGGCGTCATGCCCCGGGCCGGCGGCGAGGTGCGCTGGTTCGAGGTGGAACCGGGCCTGGCCGGCCACACCCTCAACGCCCACGAGACCGCTGCCGGCGTCGTCGTCGACCTCGTCCGCCACCCCGAGGGCTTCGACATCCGCGACTTCGGAGCCAGCCGCCCCACCCTGGACCGCTGGACCGTCGACCTGGCCGCCGGACGGGTCCGGGAGGAGCGCCTGGACGACCGGATCCAGGAGTTCCCGCGCCTCAACCCCGCCTTCACCGGCCGCCCGTACCGCTACGGCTACACCGCCGTGACCGAGCTGTACGCCCCGCGGACCGGCCCCGGGGACCCGCGCCCGGACGCGGGGTTCAGCAGCGCGCTCCTCAAACACGACCTGGTGCGCGGAACCACCGAGGTCCACGGGTTCGGCCGACACGCGGCGGTCGGCGAGGGCGTGTTCGTGCCGGCCGGACCGGCCGCCGCGGCCCCGGCGGACGAGGACGACGGCTACGTGATGGCCTACGCGCACGACCCGGAGCGCGGCGCGGCCGACCTGGTGATCCTCTCGGCCCAGGACTTCACCGGCCGCCCCCTGGCCCGTATCCACCTGCCCGTCCGCGTCCCGCTCGGCCTCCACGGCAACTGGGTCCCCGACCACTGACACCGGCGCCGTCAGCGGTAGTACCCGCGCACCACCGGCCCCACCTCGTCGAGCAGCGCCGGGCCGTCCCGGGGTACGGGCGGGCGGCCCGAGGGGGGCCGGATGTCCAGGAGCTGCGCGCCGGACAGGGCGAACACCACCCGCCGCAGGCCCGCCAGCCGGATCACCGGCTCGCACATTCCGCACGGTTCGCAGCTGGTGTACATCGTGGCGGCGGCCGCCGCGGCCGGGTCCAGCTCCCGCGCCGCCCACCGCGCCAGCTTCAGCTCCGGATGCGCGGTGATGTCGCGCTCGGTGAGGGTCGTGTTGCGCTCCTGCGCCAGCACCGTCCCGTCCGGGGCCGCCAGCAGCGACCCGAACGGCGGGTCGCCCGCCGCCCGGGCCTCGGCCGCGAGGGCGATCGCCCGGCGCAGGAGGGCGTGGTCCGCGGGCGTGGTGGTCACGGCTGCTCCGTTCGAGGGGTACGGGGGAGTCCGAGCCGCTCGGCCACGGCGGCCAGGGCCCGCCAGGCGGCCTGCGGCCGGTGCGTCTCGGCGGGGTCGCCGCCGTACGGGTCCAGGACGACGGACTCCGCGCCCAGCAGGCGCAGTTCGCGGAGGTCGTCCATGACCTGGTCGACCGTCCCCTCGCCCGCCGGGCGTTCGGGTCCCTCGACCGGTCGCCCGGTGATCCGCAGCGCGATCCGGGGGGCCAGCGCCGGTACGGGGACGCCCTGTTCGCCCGCGTACTCCTCCAGCCGGGACGCCGCCGCGCGCAGCCCCGGCAGGCCGACGCGCAGCGGATGCCAGGCGTCGCCGTACCGCACCGCGCGCCGCATCCCGGCCGCGCTGTTGCCGCCGACCCACACCGGGATCCGGCGCGGGCCGTAGCCGGCGGTGTCGGCCCAGGCGGCCCGGAGGCCGCACAGGTGCTCGTCCGTGAGGCGGCCCCGCCGTTCGAACGGGATCCCCAGCGCGGCGAACTCCTGCCGTGCCCATCCCACCCCCACCCCGAGGACCAGCCGGCCGCCGCTGAGCTCGTTCAGGTTGGCCGCCATCCGGGCCGTCAGCAGCGGATGCCGGTAGGGGGCGACGAGCACCGTCGTCCCGAGCCGGACCCGGGTGGTGACGCCGGCCAGCCAGGACAGGGTGGTGAACGGTTCGTAGAAGGGCGCCGGATAGCGTTCGGCGACATCGGGGGTGACGGCGACGTGGTCCGAGACCATCAGCAGGTCGAACCCCAGCCCCTCCACCGTGTGGGCCCAGTCGCGCAGGACGCCCGGGTCGGTGCCCGGGCCGAAATTGAGGACGTTGACTCCGATCTTCACGCCGCCGAGCCTAGCCAGCCGGTACGGGCTTCCAGAAGGGATTCCCGCCGGTCCAGGGGGCGTTCGCCCGTGGATCGCCCGGTAATCTGGCCCGATGACCGAGAGTCTTGATCCGACGGACTGGGCGATCCTGGAGGAGGTCCAGTGCGACGGCCGGATCCCCTTCACCGAACTGGCGCGGCGCGTCAGCCTCAGCGCGTCGGCGACCACCGAGCGGGTCCGCCGGCTGGAGGCCCTCGGGGTGATCACCGGCTACCGGGCCGAGGTCGACCTGGAGCGCACCGGCCACGGCGTGCTCGCCGTGGTCCGCCTGAAGTACCCGGGCACCCGGCACGAGCCGCTGCGCCGCCTGCTGGCCGAGCGCCCGGAGATCCTGGAGTGCCTGCGCACCACCGGGGACGACTGCTACGTCCTGCGCGTGGCGGCCACGTCGATGGGGCACCTGGAGGAGGTCGTCGACGCGCTCGCGCAGTTCGGGAGCACGACCACGAACCTCGTTTTCAGCCGGACCCTGCCGCTGCGCGGCCCGCGCGCGCCCCGTCCGGCCTCCCGGACACCGGACGGCACCCGCTGACCCGGGACGCGCCCGTGCCCGGCGTCCGGGGGTCCGGACGCCGGGCACGGGGCGGGGCGGGCGCGGGGGATCAGGCCTCGCGGGAGGCGGTGATCTCCTGGCGCAGGTCCTCCAGGACGCGGGCCGCCTCGGGCAGGCCGCGCTGCTCGCAGCGGGCCGCGCCGGCCGCGAGCCGGGCCACCGCCGCGGCGGTGCGGCCCAGGCCGTTGTGCTCGATCAGCGCAGCCACGCGCACGGCCTCCGCACGCGGCGTCTCGCCGTCCGCCCCGCCCCGTTCGTGCGCGGCCACCGACGCCTCGGCCTCGGCCAGGGCCTCGGTGAAGCGCTCGCCGTCCGCGAGGACCAGGGACCGCCGGTAGCGTATGCCGCCCTCCTCGAACCAGCGGGTGAACTCCTCGGTGTCCTCCACCTGCGCCGCGCACACCGCGTCGGCCTCCGCGAGGCGGGCGAGCGAGTCGTCCACCCCCTCCGCCCCCCGGGCAGACTGGTTCAGGCGGGCGAACTCCCGCATCATCTGCGTGATCACCGAGGGGTTCGGGGCCTGCGCGTGCGTGGCCACGGCCCGCGCGTACGCCGCCCGCGCGGCCTCCCAGCGGTCGCCCGAGGCGAGCGCGACCGCCGCCTCCGAGGCCACCGACGTGAGCACCGCCTGCCCCTCCCCGCCCCAGGCCGGGGCGGAGTCGGCCAGCCGCAGGAACTCCTCGGCCGCCGCGAGGTGTTCGCCGAGCTCCCGCAGCCCCCGGGCCAGGCTCAGCCGGCCCTGCGCGAGCAGCCGCGGATCGAGCGAGCCGGCGTTCGCGTCGGCGACCACCGACTCCAGCACCGCGACGGCCTCCGCCGCCCGGCCGGCGCCGCGCAGCAGGTCGGCGAGCTGGAGCCGGACATCGGCCGCCTGGTCGTGGTCGCCCGCCCGGTCGAAGCGGTCCGCGGCCTCGGAGAAGTGCCGCACGGCGCCCCCGTGGTCCCCGGCGTGCACGGCCGCGTGGCCGAGCATCGCGTAGGCGGGGGCCAGCGGGAAGGCCGAGTCGTCGTGCCGGACCGTGAGGGCGATCGCCTGGTGCAGCAGCTCGACGGCCTCCTCGTGCCGCCCCTGCGCCATCAGGACCTGGGCGAGCACCGCCCGGGGCCGGTTGCCCTTCCAGGGCCGTTCCGGCGCGCCCGAGGCCAGCTCCTCCAGCACCGCCCGCAGCCCCCGCTCGGCCAGGTCCGCCTCGCCGAGGCGCAGGGCGAGGTTCGCGTCGAACTCCAGCGCGTTGGCGGCCTGGTGGGCCACGCCGAGCCGCAGCGCCTCCGCGCGCAGGGCGTCGGCCGCCGCGTCGAACTCCGCGCGGGCGCTCCCGGACGCCTCCGGGGCCCGGGCCATCACCTCGTGGAAGGCGGCGTACGCCCGGGCGTACAGCACCGCCAGGTAGCGCCGGGAGGCGATGCTGTCCGGCCCGCTGCCGGACACGGCGCCGTCCGTCCCGGGGACGTCGTAGGCGGCGCCCGCGTCCGTGCCGGCGGCGGCGAGCTCCGCCGCCTCCCGCACGAGCGCGTCGAGTCCGGCCCGCACCTCCTCGAATCCGGAGCCGGAGCCGGAGCCGGAGCCGGGGCCCGCGTCGGCCGTCGCCCGCTCCTCCCGGGCGTCGGGCCGGACCTCCCAGGCCAGGGCCATCGCCCGGGCCACGAGCACGTCCCACACCATGCCGGCCCGCTCGAACAGCCCGGCCGCCTCCGTCATCGCCGCGACGGCCTCGTCGGCGAGGTCGCGGACCCGCAGGGCGAAGGCGCGCTGCTCGGCGAGCTCGGCCCGCAGCCGGCCCTCCGGGCCGAGCCGCTCGTCGTGCAGGTAGCCCTCGGCCTCCGCCGCCTCGGCGATCCGCGCCCACAGCGGGGCGTCCCCGGGATGCCCGAGGGCGTCGAGCCGGCGCGCCTCCCGCACCAGCTCGACGAAATCGCCCGGCACCTCCCGTACGGCCGGTACGGGGACGGCCGCGCCCGCGTCCGCCGGGGCGGAGGGGCGTACGGCGGCCACGGCCGTGCGCAGCCCCAGCGGCAGCGGCTCGGCCAGCAGCGGCGTACGCTCCAGCCGGGCCCGGCGCCGGTCCCCGACGGCCGTCGTCCCGTTGCGCGCGTCGAAGGCGGCGGCCAGTCCGTCCGCCTCGGGGCGCACGACGGCCAGCAGTTCGCCGGCCGTCCAGTTGCGGCCCGGCGGACCGGCGACCGGAGTGCCGGCGTGCCCGTCCGCGACGAGCCGCGCCAGCAGCACCTCCACGCCCGTCAGGAACCCGAGGCGGTTCAGCGGGGCGCCGGCCGCCTCGAACAGCGGCCGGTTCTCGGCCAGGATCTCCAGCCCCCGCCCCTCGTTGCGGGTGAGCGCGCAGAACTCCACGTGCAGCCCCACCTCCTGCTGCATCCCCGCCCTGCCGCGCACCGCCCGGTACCCGGTCAGATGGTGGGCGCGCGCCTCGTCGGTCCGGCCCAGGCGGACCAGCGGCAGCAGCGCCCGGGCCCGGCTCGACTGCGGTTCCTCCGAACACGTCGAGGCACCCGTGAGCACCGGCTCCCACAGCTCCAGCGCCGCCGCGTCCGCACCCTTGCCGGCCCGGTACAGCGCGTGCGTCCGGGTCTCGCAGGCCTCGCAGTCGCTCAGCGGGGTCCGGGGCCGCGTCGCCCACAGGTCGTACGCGTCGTCCACGCCGGCCCCGGTGTGGGCGGCGAGGTGGTAGCGCATCGCCGCCACCGGCTGTACGCCGTGCCCGTCCGCCTCGTACCGCTCCCGCATCCGGCCGGTCCACGCCTCGATCACGGCCAGCGGGACGTCGGGCACCTGGAGCAGGGAGGTGGTCACCCACTTGAACCGCCACAGGACCTGGCCGGCCTCCCACTCGCTGAACGCGCCGGGGGAGTCCTCCCACAGCTTCAGCAGCCGCGCGAAGACCACCGGCGCCTTGCGGTGCTCGCCGGTGAACTCGTACGCCGTCATCAGCTCCATCAGCGCCGTGACCAGCACCTCCGGCTTGTCGAACGGCTCGGCGGCCTCGACGAGCTCCTCGGCGGTGATGGTGCGCTGCAGCCCGTGCGGGCGGTCGTGGTTCTCGCGCAGCGCCTCGAACACGGCCTCCGGGGTGTCCGTCATCAACGTTCCTTCCGGGTGTCGGAACCGGACGCGGCGCCGTCGCCGCCCCCGGGATGCATGGCGTGGGTGAGCAGGCCGATGAAGGCCCGGTTGAGCAGGGCGCTCTCGCTCGCCTTCAGCGGACGGCGGCTGAGCAGCAGGGCCTGCCCGTAGAGGGACTCGGCGGCGGCGACGGCCAGCCCGCGCTCCCCGATGGTGACGGCCTGGCGCACCAGCGGGTTGAGGTGGTTGAGGACCAGCTGGGCGCGCGGGGTCTCGCTGCGCAGCGAGCCCAGGATGTCGGCCCACAGGCCGTCGCTGTCGGAGGCCAGCGTGGAGCGGGTCCGCTCGTGGCGGGCCTCCCGGTTGTCGAGCAGCAGCGCGGGGGCCGTCACCGGCTGGAAGTCGCGCAGGACGACGTCGCAGTCCTGGGCGGCGATCACCTCCCGGGCGATGCCCAGGAACGCCGCCGCGCGGATCTCCGCGGACGGTTCCACGGCGTCCAGGTGCGCGGTGACCGTGGCCGGGTCCAGGTCCGTGACGGCCGTGCCCGGCCGGATCTCCGGCAGCCGGTGCACCAGGTCCCGGTCGTAGGTGTACCCGCCGTTGACGACCCCGAGGCCGGCCGCGGCGGCGATCGGCGCGACCTGGCGGAACTCCTCGACGCTGCGGGTGACGAGGACGGTGGCGTGGGTCCGGGCGAACTCCTCCAGGGTGACGTTGCCGTCCGTCGTCTCGAACGGCAGCCACGGCAGCACGATGCGCAGCAGCTCGTCGTCGTAGCGGGCGAGCGCCTTCACCGCGAGGTGGTGGACGTCGATGAACCGGTGCAGCAGCGCGGGATCGCTCGCCGCGAGCCCGGTGAGCCAGTCGCGGATGCGCACGCCCAGCGCGTCGCGGACCGCCGACAGGGTGCCGTCCTCGTACAGCGCCTCGCGGGAGGCGGTCGGGCGCAGGCTGGTGGTGTCGACGACGCAGCGCACGAAGAACGCCCACTCGGGCAGCAGTTCCGTGGCCCGGTCGGTGAGGAGCATGCCCTTCAGGTGCACGCGGTGGCCCGCGCGCTGCGCCGGGCTGAGCGCGGTCGGCAGCACGTACGCGACACCGCGCAGCCCGGCCGCCGGCAGGTCGAGCTCGATCGTGTCGAGCGGCGCGAAGTCGAAGACGTCACGGCAGTAGGCGGTCAGGGCCTCGCGGCGGGCCAGCGGCGAACGGTGCTCCCGCTCCCACGGCGGCGCCGCGTCGATCCGGACCGGGGAGGCGTCCGGTCCGGTGACCGTGACCTCGTACAGGAGCAGGCTCCCGTAGTGCCGGGCCAGCTCGACGACCCGGGCGGGGGACGTCCACTCGGCGTTGTCGGCGCGCGGGGCGAGCCGGACCGTGGTGCCGGGCGGCACCGCCGCGTCCGCGGGCAGGGTGCGGATGGTGTAGCGGCCGTCGGAGTGGCCGCGCCATTCGACGGCGGGCGCGGCCGGGTCGCCGGCGTGCCGGCTCACCACCGTGATCTCGTCCGCGACGACGAAACAGGCGAGCAGGCCGATGCCGAACTGCCCGATGAAGTCACCGCGCGCCGCGTCGAGCCCGGCCCCGTCCAGGACGCCGTCCGGGGTCCGCTTGGAGCTGCGGCCGATGGTGGCGAGGAAGCGGTGCACGTCGGCCTCGGTCAGGCCGATGCCGGTGTCGGTGACGGTGAGCCCGTCACCGGTGCGGACGGTGATGGACGCGGGCGCGTACGGATCGGCCGCGCGGCGGGCCGTGATGGCGTCCACGGAGTTCTGCAGGAGCTCGCGCAGGTAGACGCGCGGGCTGGAGTAGAGGTGGTGGGAGAGCAGGTCCACCAGGCCGCGAAGGTCGACCTGGAACGTGTGGGCGGACTCGGAGTGCGGCACCTTGCGGGATCTTTCGACGGGCACACCGCGGCCGCGGCCTGCGGCCGCGCGGTGTGCGGGGGAGAGGAGGTCGCGGGCCGGTCAGGCGCCGACGGACGAACGGTGGCGGCGGTAGGCCGTGACCGGGTCGGCGTTGACGTAGTTCCACGGGAACTCGGTGACGGTGTCCTGTGTGAGCGCGAAGCAGCGGCGGGCCGGCTCGCTCTCGCCGGCGAGGGAGAAGGCCAGCGCGAAGCTGTTGCAGACCTGCGCCCACCCCCTGCCGCGCTCGGCGCCGGGGTGCAGGACGGAGCGCTCGGCGGCCTCCAGCAGGGAGGCGGCGGTCTCCGGGCGGCGCATGTACCGCCAGTCGGGCCCGTCACCGAGGGAGAGCCAGTGCTCGATGTGTCCGAGGGCGACGAGCTGCCCGAGGGCGCTGCCCTCCGGGGCGGCGAGCATCGACGCGCGGGCGAAGGCGTGCATCTCCTCGTGCGCGCCGCCCCACTTCTCGCAGACCTGCTGCAACTGCTGCTGGTGGGCCCGCAGATGGTACGGGTCCCGGCGTACGACCGCCTCGAACCGGCGCCGGGCCACGACGGGCCCGACCTCCAGCCCGCGCCCGCTGACCTGGAGGAAGTGCCAGGGCGAGACCCACGAGGGGGCCAGCTCGGCGGCCCGGTACAAGAACCCCTCGGCCTCGCGCAGCCGCTCGTGGAACACGTCGAACCGCTCGCGCGAGACGTCCGCCGCCCGCGCCCCGGTCCGGGCCTCCCAGCCCCAGTTGATCCAGCGGGCCCCGGCGACCAGCAGCGGCAGCGCCGAGCCGGGCTCCGCCGCGATCGCGTCGGGGATCCAGCGCTCGACGCCGGCGGTGTCGCCGACCGTCCACAGCAGCCAGGAGCGGTCCCCGTCCTCCGGGTGCGCCGTGAGCCCGTCGCGGACCGCCGGCCAGTCGGCCGCCTCGGCGGCCTCGCGGATCCGCGTCACCACGGGATCCCCGAAGTCCTTCTCCAGCCTCGGCGCGGGCGCTCTGCCCGCCCATCGCCTCAGCGACGGCCCCGCCCCCCGGAGCAACGCCATGACCCACCCCTTGCTGTGCACGTTTCCTGGCAGGGGGCAACGGTCTCCGCCCCCGTGGAGGTAGTGAGTATCACGGGGTCAGGTGGATCGCACAACCGTTTCCCGGCCAGGTGCTCGGTTCCCGCCCCGGAACGCCCACGACTCGATGTCGCGGTAGTGGATCGGCCCGGGGCCGCGCCCGATGTTGCTCCCGACCAGGTGCAGCCGCCCGGTGTGCCAGGGCCGGCCGGAGAACGCGCCGAGCCCGGCGGCGGCCTCCGTGACGCTCGCGGTGTCGCTCCGGCGGGAGCGGGCCAGCGTCAGATGGGGGCGCAGCGGCCGGCCCTCGTAGGGGATGCCGCACTCGGTGACGAGGGAGCGGACCTCGGAGGCCAGCAGGTGCAGCCCGTCGAGGTCCCCGTCGATCCCGGTCCACAGCACCCGCTCGTCGAAGTGCCCCCCGCCGCGCAGCGCCAGCCGCAGGGGCCGGCGTATCGCGGCGAGGCCGGCGAGGGGCCCGCGCAGGCGGGGCACGGCCGCGACCGGGAGCTCGCCGAGGAAGGCCAGCGTGATGTGCCAGTCCTCGATCCGGTTCCACCGCATGCGCGGGTAGGCCGCGTAGGCGGCCGCGAGCTCCCGCTCCAGCTCCCGCTTGGCGTCGTCGGGCGGGGCGAGGGCGATGAACACGCGGACGGTCGGGCTGTGGGTCTGATGCTTCACAGGGGACTTCGTACCGTGTGACGGCCGCCGGAACCAGCTGACGAAGGGCCGGGCCCCGACCGAGCCCCCGGCCCGGGCCCCCGGTCAGGCCTCCGGCAGCACGAGCCGGACCTCGGAGAGGGAGGGCTCGCGTGGGAGGATCGCGGCATGAGTGAGCGCCCGGTGCTGATCGTCGACGCCGCCAACGTCGTCGGGTCCGTGCCCGACGGGTGGTGGCGGGACCGGAAGGGGGCCGCCGAGCGGCTGCGGGACCGGCTCGCGGGGCGGGACGGCGGTGAGGAGGTGATCCTCGTCGTCGAGGGGGCCGCCCGGGGCGTCGAGTCCGTACCCGGGGTGCGGGTCGAGTCCGCGTCCGGGAGCGGGGACGACCTCATCGTGGAACTCGCCGCCGCCCACACCGGCCGGCCCTGCACGGTCGTCACCGCCGACCGCGCGCTGCGCGAGCGGGTCCGCGCGTACGGCGCCGAGTGCGCGGGCCCCCGTACGGTGCGGCCGGACTGAGGGCCGTCGCGCGGACGATCCACGCCCCGGAGGGCCCGGCGGGCGCCGGTCTCCCGGGCCCGGGTCCATCTCCGCCGGACTGTTGGCATACTTCGTGCCCGTGGACCAGTTGATCGCAGCAGACCCGACCCGCATCGGCCCGTACCGTCTGATCGCCCGGCTGGGCGAGGGCGGCATGGGCCTGGTCTATCTGGGCCGTTCCGAGGGCGGGCGCACCGTCGCGGTGAAGGTCGTACAGGCCGAGCACGCCGGGCACCCCGAGTTCCGCAGGCGCTTCGCCCGTGAGGTGGCCGCCGCCCGGCGGGTGGGCGGTGACTGGACGGCGGCGGTCCTCGACGCCGACCCGGAGGCCGCCGTGCCGTGGGTGGCGACGCAGTACATCCCGGGGCCGGACCTGCGCACCGTGGTCGCCGAGGACTTCGGGCCGCTGCCCGAGTACTCGGTGCACATCCTCGCCAACCGGCTCGCCGTCGCCCTGAAGGCCGTGCACGACGCGGGCCTGATCCACCGCGACCTGAAGCCGTCCAACGTGCTGGTCACCGTGGACGGGCCCCGCGTCATCGACTTCGGCATCGCGCGGGCGATGGACAGCCTCACCGCGGACAGCCTGCACACCCGTACCGGCATGCTCATCGGCTCCCCGGGCTTCATGTCGCCGGAGCAGGTCCGCGGCCGCGAACTCACCCCCGCCAGCGACGTCTTCTGCCTCGGCGCCGTCCTCGTGTACGCCTCGACGGGCCGGCTCCTGTTCGGCGCCGCCGACTCCGGGCTGAACGCCCACCTCTTCCGGGTCGCCGAGGAGGAGCCGGACCTCACCGGCGTACCGCAGCCGCTCACCGGCCTCGTCCGGGCCTGCCTGGAGAAGGATCCGGCCGCCCGGCCGACCCCCCGGGAGATCGCCGAACGGACGGCGGCCGAACCGGCGGGGGAGTGGCTGCCGGGCAGCGTACTGGCCCAACTCGGCCGTCGCGCCGCCAGACTGCTGGACTGGGCCCCCGAGGAGACCGCGGCGGAACCCGTCTCGCCGCCCGACCCCCGCATCCCCTCGGTGCCGCGCCAGCACCGGCCGGTGCCCACGCCGCCCCCGTACGCGCCCACGACCCCGGCCGGCACCCCGTCCGAGGAGCGGTCCGTCCCCGCACAGGGCTTCGGGCCGCCCCCGGCCGCCCTGCCCGACCCGGCGGCACCGCACGCACCGCACCCCAGGCGCCGGTGGGGCCTGGGCGTGCTCGCCCTGACGCAGCTGCTGGTCCTGCTCGACCTGACGGGCTTCAGCTTCGCCGACGGCGGCCCGGACCCGGTCACCGCCTACGCGGTCGCCTTCGCCGGGCTGCTCCTGCCCGGCGGGTACCTGTGCGACCGCCTGGGCGCCAAGCGGGTTCTGATCATCGGACTGTCCGGCTTCGCACTGGCCTCCGCGCTCAGCGGCGCGGCCGCCGATTCAGGCCTGATGACCGTGGCCCGCGTGCTGCAGGGCGGGTTCGCCGCCCTGCTGACACCGGCCACGCTGTCCCTGGTGTCCACCGGATCCACCGAACCGAGGGAACGCGCCCGGGCCTTCGGGATCTACGGGGCGGTCGCCGCCGGCGGCGGCGCGCTCGGCCTGTTCACGGGCGGCTGGCTCGCGCAGATCGCGTCCTGGCGCCTCTCGGAGTACCTCTGCGTCCCGCTCGCGGCGCTCGCGCTGACCGGCGCGGCCAAGCTGCTGCCGGGCCGCCCCTCCGGCGAAGGCGCCCGCCCCGACCTGCTCGGCGCGCTGCTCGGTTCCGTCGGACTCGCCGTCCTGGTCTACGGCATGGACGAGGCCGGCGGGCTCGGCTGGACCGCTCCGCAGGTCCTGGGCTCCGTCGCGGCGGGCGTCCTGCTGCTCGCGGCCTTCCTGTGGCGGTGGAGCACGACCTCCGGCGCCCCGTCGGCGGAGCACCCCGGCGGGCGCCGCGACCGCGTCGGCTGCGTCCTCGCGATGGTCCTGACCGGCGCCGGCTTCCTGGCGCTGCTCCCCACCCTCGGCATCTACATGCAGTACGTCTTCGGCTACGCCCCGGGCATGACCGGGGTGATGATCCTGCCGCTGGGCGCCGCGGCCGTCATCGCCGCCACGCAGGTCTCGGCCCGCCTCCAGGACCGCGTCGCACCCCGGGTGCTGATCGTGTCGGGACTGGTCGCTGCCGCCGCCGGGATGCTGGTCCTCGCCGGGGTCGACTCCGACAGCGCGTACGGTACCCGGATGCTGCCCGGCATGCTGCTCGCCGGCCTCGGCAGCGGTCTGGCCTTCGGGCCGCTGTTCGCCACCGCGACCGCCGGCGTCGCCCCGCTGCGCTCCGGGACCGCCTCGGCGCTGGTCGTGATGGCCCAGCAGGCGGGCGAGTCGATCGGTGCGGCACTGCTCGTGGCCCTCATCACCGCCCGCCTGGACGCCGCGTCGGAGGAGACGCGGTCCGAGGAGCTGATGCACGGCTACAGCGACACCCTCTGGTGGGCGGGCGGCGCCCTGCTGCTGGCGGCGCTGGCCGCCGGTGTGCTGATCAAGGCCCGGGCCCCCGAGGAGTCCGGCTCCGCCACCGGCTGACCGGGGGCCGGGCCGAGCGCGACTCGTCGACGTTCCGGCCCCGCCGCGGACTCCGCGTCAGAACGGCGGCTCCTCGCTGTAGCCGCCCTTCCACGAGGCGCGCGCGGCCACGAGGCGGGCGCGGTGCTCGCGGGCCGCGACGTCGGACGCGTTCTCCAGGCCGCCGGTGTCGTGCCCCCACGCCCTGAGCGCGTCCGGGACGAGGTCCCGGTGGCGCCGGTCGTCACCGGTGGCCAGCAGACGCCGGGCGTGGACGGCCAGCGCGGTCCGGTGCGGGGCGAGGAGGGGGTGCTCGACGAGGGGGACGGCGGCGACGAGCGCGGCGTCGCGCACGTCGGGGTGGTCATGGCCGAGGAGGGGGCGCACGGCCGAGAAGAGGGCCGGGGGGGGGGGGCGGGCCCCCCCCCCCCCCCCCTACAACTGGCGGGAAAACCCCCCCGGGGGCCGCCGCCCCCCCCCCCCCCCCCCGTCGGGCGCCGCGCGCGCGGGGGGGGCGGGCCG